>NZ_JBFUDR010000002.1:0-67418 GCF_056404615.1 Massilia sp. P2_C2
CGGTACGCCACAGGGAGGCATCATCTCCCCGGCACTGGCGAATCTCGCATTGGACGGGCTGCAAAACGAACTGACCTCATTGTTTCGGACGGTGAGGGAAGCGAGGGCTGCGAAAGTCAATCTGGTGCGATATGCGGATGACTTCATCATTACTGGCAGCTCGAAAGAGTTGCTGGAGAATGAAGTCAAACCTTTGGTCGAGCGATTCCTTGCGACCAGAGGACTTGTCCTCTCGGAGAAGAAAACCAAGGTCACGCATGTGACGGAGGGGTTCGATTTTTTGGGATGGAACGTCAGGTACTTCGACAGTGGGCTGCTGGTACAGCCTTCCAAGAAGAACCAGAAGGCGTTTCTGGACAAGATTCGGGAATTTCTGAGAACACGACAGGCTGTGGCACAGGTCGAGGTGATAGAGAAGCTCACGCCGGTCATCAGGGGATGGGCCAACTATCATCGAAGTCAGAATTCGACCCGGACGTTTGCGAAGTGCGATCATCAAATCTGGCAAGCGTTGTGGCGCTGGGCGTGCAGACGCCACCCCAACAAGGGGAAGAAGTGGATCAGAAAGCGCTACTTCAGGTGTGTAAAGGGACGTGAATGGTATTTCGCAGATAAGGATAAGCTGTTGCCGGTCTTGGGTGGATATACGAAGCAGGTCCATGCCAAGATCAACAGTGAAGCGAATCCGTATGATCCGAAGGATGACGAATATTTCTCCAAACGGCTCGCACAGCGGATGGAGAAAACTCTGGAGGGTCGGCGCAAGCTGCGATGGCTGTGGTGGTGGCAGGAAGGTCGGTGCCCGATGTGCGAACAGAAGATCACACGCGAAACGGGGTGGCATCTGCACCATATCGTCAAGCGATCTGAACGTGGATCTGACAAGTTGACCAACCTGGTGTTGCTGCACCAGAACTGCCATATGCAGTATCACGCTAGAGAGAAACCCGGTCCTGCCGGCATCTCGATGTTCAAGTAGGGATGCTGATGGATTGCTTGAGCCGTATGCGGGGAAACTCGCACGTACGGTTCTAAGGGGAGGGGAGTGCCGCGAGGCGCTCTCCTTACCCAACTTACGACGAGGGTTCGATTCCCTTCACCCGCTCCAGTCCTCCCATCCCCCACGCTGAAATAAAAAATGCCGGCACGAGGCGGGTATCTTGTTGCGCGGCAACGGTCTTGCGGCCGTGTGCTCAGCCCTGGATTTGGCATGTAAAACCCCCGCCATGCCTTGACTTCCACTTGAGACAGATCAAAAGACACGCTTCGGTTCGCCCGTATTGCGGTCCAGATCGTCTGTTTCGCCGTGCGCACCCTGCAGCGAGGGCTTATGGCACACTGGCGTTGTCGCTCCAGCCAGTATCAATCATGCAAGAAAACGGACAACGGTCAGACGCACGTATCCCTCATCCCGACCCGCTCGACGGCGCCGGCGCCCTGATGTTCCTGAGCGGTGGCGGCGAGCTGGGCGCGATGATGCGTGCGCACGACTGGTCGGCCTCGCCGCTGGGCCATCCGCGCGAATGGTCGCAGGCGCTGCGCACGGTCGTCGGCCTGATGCTGAACTCGAAGTTCCCGATGTTCGTGGCCTGGGGGCCGGAACTCGGGTTCCTGTACAACGATTCGTACCGGGAAATCCTCGGCGACAAGCATCCGGCCGCGCTCGGGGGACGCGTCCACGACATCTGGTCCGAGATCTGGCACGACATCAGCCCGCTGATCGAGCGGGCGCTGCACGGTGAGGCGACCTATGCCGACCGCCTGTACCTCGTGATGAACCGCCACGGCTACGATGAACCGACCTGGTTCACGTTCTCGTATTCGCCCGTGCGCGACGAGCGCGGCATCATCGCCGGCATGTATTGCGCCGTCGTGGAAGTCACCGACCAGGTGCTGGCCGAGCAGTACCGCAACGAGGAGAACGAGCGCCTGCGCGGCCTGTTCGCGCAGGCGCCCGGGATCATGGCCGTGCTGCGCGGGCCCGAGCACGTGTTCGAGCTGACGAACCAGTCGTACCTGCAGCTGATCGGCCACCGCCAGGTCGTCGGCAGGCGCGCACGCGAAGCGCTGCCGGAAATCGTCGGGCAGGGCTTTCTCGAGCTGCTCGACCGCGTCTACACGACGGGCGAGCCGTTCGTGGGCCACGCGCTGCCCGTGCGCCTGCAGCGCGAGCCGGAAGGCCCGCTGGAAGAGCGCTACATCGACTTCGTCTACCAGCCGATCCGCGACGAGAGGGGGGCCGTCAGCGGCATCTTCGTCGAGGGCAGCGACGTCACGGCCCGCAAGCTGGTCGAGGACGAGCTACGCGCCGCCAACCGCCAGAAAGACCAGTTCCTCGCGATGCTGGCGCACGAGCTGCGCAACCCGCTGGCGCCGATCATGACGGCGGCCCAGCTGCTCAAGCTCGGCCGGCTCGATGCCGGGAGCGTGGCCAACGCCAGCGAGATCATCGTGCGCCAGGCCGGGCACATGACGGACCTCGTCAACGACCTGCTGGATGTCTCGCGCGTCACGCGCGGTCTCGTCACGCTGGAGAAGGAAGAGCTGGACCTGAACGCGATCGTGTCCGCCGCCGTCGAGCAGGTGCGGCCGCTGATCGACGCGCGCCGCCATGCGCTGACCGTGCAGTTGTCCGGCCAGCCGGCGCACGTGACCGGCGACCGCACGCGCCTCGTGCAGGTGATCTCGAACATCCTCAACAACGCCGCCAGGTACACGGCGCCGGGCGGGCGCATCGTGCTGGCCGCGCTGCTCGAGGTACAGGGACATGCGGTCAGCGTCGAGTCCGACGCGCGCGGTGCACTGGCGCGGGCGCGCAGCGAGCATCCGGACGTCCTGCTGCTTGACATCGGCCTGCCCGACATGGATGGTTATGAACTCGCGCGCCGCCTGCGTGCCCAGCCGGAAAACGCAAGCGCCACGCTCGTCGCCCTCACCGGCTACGGCCAGAACCAGGACCGCGTGGAGGCCCAGGAGGCCGGATTCGACCATTACCTCGTCAAACCCGCCGACCTGAACGCCGTCAACGACGTGCTGGCCCAGGCCGAAGTGCGACGCTGACGCGTGGTGACGACAATTGTTTCATGTGCATATTGCTGCGTGGCACATTGCGCGATATTCTTGATGCATCATTTCCTAAAACAGCCCCGCCGCAGTGCAGGCGGGATCGGAGCCGCCGCCCATGGATCGATTCTTACGCCTGCAGGAAAATCCCGGACCGCACCTTTTCGGCGTGGCGCCCGGCGCCATGCTGCCTCCGCTGGCCGCTGCCGGCGCTGCCGGCACCGCGACGCTGCCGCGGGTGCGGCGCGTGCTGGTGGTGGACGACAATATGGACGCCGCCCAGACCGTGGCTATGCTGCTGCAGGTGCTGGGCTATGAGACGGACGTCGAATACGACCCGCTGCAGGCGCTCGTGCGCGCGCGCGAGCAGGCGTTCGACGCGTTCGTCCTCGACATCGGCCTGCCGGGCATGGACGGCCACGAACTGGCGCGTCACATCCGCGCCTTGCCGGGGAGGACCGGCGCGCTGTTCATCGCGCTCACGGGCTATGGCCAGCAGCAGGACCGCGACGCGTCGGCCGCCGCGGGGTTTCATTACCATTTCGTGAAACCGGCCAACGTGGATGCGTTGGCGCGGGCGTTGGAGAACGGCGTGCCCGGATGATGCCGGAATTGTTACAACGTGGATGACGTCCTGTCATATTCGCGTATTGACCTGTCATCATACGGTCATGTTTACTTCTTACACTGCGTGTTGCTGAACAGTAATCAAGCGTGCCCTGGCAAGGCGCGCCTTCTGACGGAAACCGCATGTCCAAGTCCAGTGCGCACACCGCGCCGCGCACCCACCGATTCCTCGCGCTGTTGTGGCCCGCGCTCGCCCTGCTGGCCTGTACCGCTCTCTGGGCCGCGACCGTCCTGCACGCCGGCGCCGAACGCCGCCGCGCCGAGGAGCAGGCCTTCAAGGAGGCGGATGCGTATGCCGAGGCCTACGAACAATACGTCACGCGTTCGGTCGCCCAAATCGACCAGATCACCATGCAGCTCAAGCACAGCTGGGAGCATGCGCATGACCGCAGCCTGATCGAGGACATGCGGCGCGACGGCATGTTCACCGATGCCGCTTTCGTCAACGTGAGCGTCGTCGGCGCCGATGGGGTGATCCGCTCGTCCAGCCGCATCCACGGGCGCGCGCTGAACCTGGCGCGTTCGACCTTCTTCATTCATCACCGCGACAACATCTCGACCGCACTGCGCATCGGCACGCCGCCGCCGGAACTGGAAGAGGCGCATGGCACGATCCTGTTCACGCGCCGCCTCGACAAGGAAGGCGACGAATTCGACGGCGTGCTGCTGATGGCGGTCGATGCGGCGTACTTCACGTCGTTCGTCAGCTCGCCCACGTTGGGACCGGGCAGCCTGCTGGCCCTCGTCGGCACCGAGGACGCGCTGCGGGTCGAGCAGGACGCCCGCGGCGTCGTGCGTACGCAGGGCGCGGCAAGCCTGCTGCCTGCCAATGCCGACCGCTGGCCGGTGGCGCGCGGCGTGCAGCTGGTCGAAGGGCAGGGCGGCTTCGCCGATGGCGAGGCGCGCGTGCTGGGCTGGCGCCGCTCGGCCGTGTATCCGCTCGTGGCCCTTGTCGCGCTGTCGCACACGGCCGTGCTGGAGGCGGCCGACGCCTACTGGACCGACAGCCGCAACCACACGATGGTGGCGACTGCCGTGCTGGCACTGCTGGCGCTGGGCGCGAGCATGCTGTCGCTGCGCGCAGCAAAGCGGGCGCGCGAGCGGGCCGAGGTGCAGCGCGCCTACCGTACCGCCACCGAGAGCGGCAACGACGGCTTCTACATGATCGCGCCGGTACGCGACCGCAAGAGCCAGATCGTCGATTTCTGCATCGTCGACTGCAACGAACGGGGCGCCTTCTTCTATGGCAGCACGCGCGCGCAACTCGTCGGCACCCTGATCTCGGAAGTCCACTTCGGCAACTCGTTCGAGGAGCTGGCCGCGAACTACCTGACGGCGCTGGCTGTCGGCTTCCACCAGGAAGACCGGCGCATGCCCGACGATAACCGGCTGAATATCCGCTGGGGCCACCGGCGCATCGTGCGCGTGGGCGACAACCTCGCCGTCACGCTGCAGGACATCAGCGAACGCAAGGAACACGAATCGCAGCTGGCGCGCCTGGCCAACGAGGACAGCCTGACCGGCCTGCCGAACCGCCACTGGTTCCTGAACTTCGTGCCGGTGGCGCTGGCGCAGGCACAGGAGGGTGGCCACGGCGCGGCGCTGCTGTTCATCGACCTCGACGAATTCAAGCAGGTCAACGATTCGCACGGCCACGCCGTCGGCGACCGCCTGCTGCAGTTCGCCGCCGAGCGCCTGCTGTCGCAGCTGCGTCCGGGCGACAGCGTGGCGCGCTTCGGCGGCGATGAATTCGTCGTGCTGCTCAGCCCCTTCGACAGCGACCAGCAGGTGGCCATCGTGGCCGACCGCATCGTCGACGCCTTCCGCAAGCCGTTTGCGATCGGCGACGACCAGCACATGATCGGCGCCTCGGTCGGCATCGCCGTGTACCCGCGCGACGGCCTCGACGCCGCCACCCTGATCCGCCACGGCGACATCGCCATGTACGCCGGCAAGGCCGAGGGCAAGGGGCAGCACCGCTTCTTCGAGCCGGCGCAGTCGAACATCCTCAAGACCCGTACCCAGTTGCGCCAGCGCCTGCTGGAAGCGATCGAGAAGCGCCAGTTCACGCTGCATTACCAGCCGCGCGTCGACACCCGCACGGGCGAACTGCTGAGCATGGAAGCGCTGCTGCGCTGGGAGCATCCGCAGCTGGGCATGATCCGTCCGGACGAATTCATCCCGCTGGCCGAATCCAGCGGCCTGATCGTGCCGATCGGCGCCATCGTGATCGACCAGGCCTGCGCCCAGCTCGCGGCCTGGCGTGCACAGGGGACCGCGCCGGTGCCGGTGTCGATCAACGTGTCGCCCAAGCAGTTCCTGCGCGGCGGCGTCAAGCGCGAGCTGGCCGAGGGCTTGCTGCGCCACGACGTGCCGGCGGGCCTGCTCGAAGTCGAGATCACGGAATCGGCCATGATGGGCGACCAGGCCGAGATCCTCGCGGAACTGGCATCGATCCGCGCGCTGGGCGTCAAGCTGCACGTCGACGATTTCGGCACGGGTTATTCGTCGCTGTCGCAATTGCAGCGCATGAAGATGGACGTGCTCAAGGTCGACCGTTCGTTCACGGCCGAACTGGGGCGCTCGCGCGAAGGCACCGTATTCTTCCAGGCCATCGTGTCGATGGCGCACGCGCTCGGGATGGAAGTCGTGGCSGAGGGCGTCGAGAACGAGGAGCAATTGCAGATCCTGCGCGCGCTGAAGTGCAACGAGATACAGGGTTATTTCGTCGCACGTCCGCTGCCGGCGGCGGGCATCGCGCCGCTGCTGGCGCAGCGCTACCTGTTCCGCGAGGCGCAAGCGGCGTGACCCGTAGGGTGGGCACCCCTGTGCCCACGCGAACGTCAACGTGACGCGAACGTCAACGTGACGCGAACGTCAACGTGACGCGAACGTCAACGTGACGCGAACGTCAACGAGACGCGAACGTCACGCGTGGGCACGGGGTGCCCACCCTACGCGCCCAGCAGGTTGCCGCTGCGCCAGGCGGTCGTGCCCGCGATCTTGCACACGTGCATGCCGCGCAGCAGGTGACGGTGCGCCGTGCTGGCGAACAGGATGCCGGATTGCGTCGGCCGCAGCGTCGTCGTTTTCCCGCTGACCGGATCGACGATGTCCGCGATGGCGTCGCCGGCCTGCACGTGGTCGCCCAGGCGCTTCTGGAACACGAGCACGCCCGTATGCGGCGCGTGCAGCGGCTCGACGCCTTCCAGTGGCGTCGGCTCGCACAGCGGCGCGGGCAGCGGTATGAGCGGCAGGTCGACGACGCCTTCGCGTGCGAGGTATTGCAGCAGTGCGCGCGCATCCTGCTCGGCCAGGTCGTAGCGCACGTCGTTCTCGCCGCGCAGCTCGACCGTCACGCCCACGCAGCCGGACGGGATAGTAAAGCGGTCGCCGAAGTGCTCCGCCAGTTCCCACCACACGCGGCTGCAGGCTTCGTCGAACGGCTCGCCGCCGGATTCCGTCGCCAGCAGCACGGCGTGCGCGCCCATCAGCGCCGCCAGCGGCTTGACGCGTTCGGCCAGCGGCGTGCCCGTGTACAGGTGCAGCACGGCCTCGTTGTCGCAATGGAGGTCGAGCATGATGTCGGCGTCGATCGCCATGCCCAGCAGCGTCTTCTTGAGTTCCTCGGTCGCGTTCTTCGGCAGCCAGGCCGCGACCTCGCGGCGCGCATGGTCGCGCACGAGCGCCGCGTTGGCGGCCGGGTCGGGGCCCAGCTTGCCCTCCAGGCTAATCTTGAGCGCGTCGGCCACGTGCCGGTACGAACGGTTGAAATTGACGCCGCTGGCCAGGTCGTAGCGCCCGAACGGCATGCCGTGGATGACCTGCGACAGCCCGATCGGATTCGCCGCCGGCACGAGGATGATTTCGCCGCGCACCTTGCCGGCCGCGTCCAGCCCTTCCAGTTCGCGGCGCAGGAAATGCGCGACCAGCATGGCCGGCACCTCGTCCGCATGGAGCGACGCCTGGATGTAGACCTTCTTGCCGGCACCGGGTGTGCCGTAGTGGAAAGAGGTCAGGCGATAGGCGGCGACATTGTCCTCGGTGGCGATGGGGTGGGTCTGCTGGCGCATGGAGCGGCTCCTGTGGTCAAGCACGCATTATGTCGGAGATCGAAGCTGAAAAGCGCCGGGTTATAATGACCGCCGTTTTTCTCATCATTCCTCATTTCTCCCATGTCCGCCGATACGCCTACCAACGAGCAGGGCCGCCCCATGCTCTACGATCCGACCGAACGCCGCATCCGCAGTTTCGTCACCCGCGCCGGCCGCCTGTCGACCGGACAGGCGCGCGCGCTGGAGACGTACGGCCCGCACTACCTGATCGAATACCGCAAGGAAGCCTTCGACTTCCACGCCCCGTTCGGCCGCACCGCGCCGCTGATCCTGGAGATCGGCTTCGGCATGGGCGATACGACGGCGCACATCGCGAAGGCGATGCCGGACAACGATTTCATCGGCGTCGAAGTGCACACGCCGGGCGTGGGCAGCCTCCTGAAGCTGGCCGGCGAAYAGGACATCCAGAACCTGCGCATCATCCAGCACGATGCCGTCGAGGTGTTGAACAACATGGTGGCAGACGGCTCGCTGTCCGGCGTGCACATCTTCTTCCCCGATCCATGGCACAAGGCGCGCCACAACAAGCGCCGCCTGATCCAGCCGCCGTTCGTCGACCTGCTGTGCCGCAAGCTGGCGCAGGGCGGCTATATTCACTGCGCCACGGACTGGGAAGACTACGCGGTGCAGATGCTGGAGGTGCTGGGCAACGAGCCCGCCTTGCAGAACACGGCCGAGGGGTATGCCGGGAAGCCGGCGTACCGGCCGTTGACCAAGTTCGAGAACCGTGGCCTGAAGCTTGGGCACGGTGTCTGGGACCTCGTGTTCACGAAAAAATGATGTGACCGACGTGTTTTGCGTAGGGTGGGGTATGTGAGGCTGGGGCCTCACATACGAACGTGCCCACGCGAACGCCAACATGACGCACACGCCACGCGTGGGCGGAGGCCGCCCACCCTACGGCTACATGTCTACCGCCAATTACACCATCTCGCTGATGATCTCGACGATCTCGTCGCCGTACGACGTCAGCTTCTTCTCGCCCACGCCCGACACGCCGCGCAACTGGTCCAGCGACGTCGGCTTGACCTTGGCGATCTCGCGCAAGGTGGCGTCCTGGAACACGACGTAGGCGGGCACGCCGTGTGCGCGGGCCGTCTCGACGCGCCACCAGCGCAGCTTGTCGAAGATCGCCTGTTCGGACTTCGACAATTCCATCTCTTCGTAGCTCGCGCGCGGCGTCGACGTGCGCTTGGGCTTGACCGGCTTCTGGTACTGGCGCATCTGCACCTTCTGTTCACCCTTCAGCACGGCCCGCGCCGCTTCCGTCAGCTTCAGTGAACTGAACGCGTCGTGGTCGACGGTGACGAGGCCGAGGGCGATCGTCTGGCGGACGATGGCGCGCCATTCCTGCTCGCTGCGTTCGGCACCGACGCCGAACACGGACAGCTTGTCGTGATGCCACTGGTGGATGCGCTCGGAACTCACGCCGCGCAGCACGTCGATCACATGCCCGGCCGCGAAGCGCTGGTCGACGCGGTAGATGGCCGACAGCAGCTTTTGCACGGGCACCGTCGCGTCGAACGACGTCGGCGGGATCAGGCAGGTGTCGCAATTGCCGCACGGGCCCGAGCGCTCGCCGAAGTATTCGAGCAGGCGCATGCGCCGGCAGCTCAGCGTCTCGCACAGGCCCAGCATGGCGTCGAGCTTGGACGACAGCACGCGCTTGAAATTCTCGTCGGCCTCGGACTCGTCGATCATCCGGCGCTGCAGCACGACGTCCTGCAGGCCATAGGCCATCCAGGCATTGGAAGGCAGGCCGTCGCGGCCGGCGCGGCCCGTTTCCTGGTAATAGCCTTCCAGCGATTTCGGCAGGTCGAGGTGGCAGACGAAGCGCACGTCCGGCTTGTCGATGCCCATGCCGAACGCGATCGTCGCCACCATCACGATGTTGTCTTCGCGCAGGAAGCGTGCCTGGTTATCGGCACGCAGCGAATACTCCATGCCGGCATGGTAGGGCAGGGCGCGGATGCCGTTTTCGTTGAGGAATTCGGCAGTCTCCTCGACTTTCTTGCGCGACAGGCAGTAGACGATGCCGGAATCGCCCGGGTGTTCCGCCGAGATGAAGTCGAGCAGCTGCTTGCGGCCGTTCGTCTTTTCGACGATGGAATAGCGGATGTTCGGGCGGTCGAACGACGACACGAACTGGCGCGCTTCTTCCAGTTGCAGGCGCTGGGCGATCTCGGCGCGCGTGAGCTGGTCGGCCGTTGCCGTCAGCGCGATGCGCGGCACGTGCGGGAAACGCTCGTGCAGGATCGACAGGCGGATGTATTCGGGCCGGAAGTCGTGGCCCCATTGCGACACGCAGTGCGCCTCGTCGATCGCGAACAGGGAGATGTGCGCGGACTCGAACAACTCCAGGCAGCGCGGCGTCATCAGGCGCTCGGGCGCCACGTAGACGAGGTCCAGCTCGCCCGTGCGCACCATGCGTTCGATGCGCAGGGTTTCCTCGAACGTCTGGGTGGAGTTCAGGAAGGCGGCGCGCACGCCCACCTCGGCGAGGGCGTCGACCTGGTCCTGCATCAGTGCGATCAGCGGGGAGACGACGACGCCGACGCCGTCGCGCAGCAGCGCGGGGATCTGGTAGCACAGCGACTTGCCGCCGCCGGTGGGCATCAGCACGAGCGCATCGCCGCCGGACGCCACGTGCTCGACGATGTCGGCCTGCTGCCCGCGGAAGGCGGGGTAGCCGAAGACCGTCTGCAGGATCTGCAGCGCGCGTTGCTGGATGTCGCTCGTCATGGTGGTGCCGCTTCCTGTTTTATTCTTTCCAATCAACCCAGCCGAAGTGGGCGGTGACCAGGATGATCACACCGAACACGATACGGTACCAGGCGAAGCCCGTGAAGTCGTGCGTGCTGATGAAGCGCAACAGCCAACGTACGCACAGGAAGGCGGACACGAACGCGGCCACGCCGCCGATCAGGAACAGCGGCAGGTCGGCCGCGTGCAGGTCGTGGCGCGCCTTGAAGACGGAGTACACGGTCGCGGCCAGCAGCGTGGGGATCGCGAGGAAGAACGAGAACTCGGTCGCGGCCTTGCGCGACAGGCCGAACAGCATGCCACCGATGATGGTGGCACCCGAGCGGCTCGTGCCCGGGATCAGCGCGAAGCACTGGGCGCAGCCGACCTTGAAGGCGTCGACGATGGTCATGTCGTCCACGGTCTCGATGCGGTGCGAACCGGCCAGCACCTTGTGGCGGCGCTCCGCCCAGAGGATTACGAAGGCACCGACGATGAACGCGGCGGCCACGGGCGCCGGTTTGAACAGGTGCGCCTTGATCGCCTTGCTGAACAGGAAGCCCAGCACGGCGGCCGGGATGAAGGCGACGATCAGGTTGATGACGAATTTCTGCTGGCGCGGATCGGACGTGACGCCGCCCAGCGCAGCGCCGATGCGCGCACGGTATTCCCACATGACGGCCAGGATCGCACCGGCCTGGATCGCGATCTCGAATACCTGGGCCACTTCGCCCGTGAAATTGATCAGGCTGCCGGCCAGAATCAGGTGGCCTGTGGACGAGATTGGCAGGAATTCGGTAAAGCCCTCGACGAGGCCCATGATGATCGCTTTGAGGGCGAGAATGATATCCATTGGTGTGTGCGGTTCGGTAGGGTTGGGGACATGTGCGCGGCAGGTGTTGCGCGGGCCGCAAGCTTACCATGAGGAAGGGGGCCACCGTCGAGTTACCGTGTCTACATGTCAGGCCGTCAAGCGCTCCAGTTCGGCCAGGAAGAACATCGCCTGCTCGCGCGTGTCGCCGCACATCTCGCGCGACGGCGGCAGGCTGCCGCAGACCCTTGGACGATCCGGTTGCCCGAAAATCCTGCAGCCGTTGTGCTCGTCCAGCTGCACGCAACGCACGCCGGCCGGCTTACCATTTGGCATTCCAGGAATGGGGGACGTGATCGACGGGGCGATGCAGCAGGCGCCGCAGCCGGGGCGGCAGTCGAAAGAAGCTGGGAAACTCACGGAAACGGTCGGGCCGGGATAGTGGCAAGCAGGCAGTATACTACTGTCAGGAGCGGCTGTTCTTGACTGCCTTTATCCCCGGGTCTATATTTGCTGACTCAACAGTTAGTTGTCGGACAGAAGCATGCCATGCCCTTTAGACACCAAGCCGCGCTGGGAGCGCCGTAAGGACGCGCGGCCCCAGGAGCTGCTGGAGGCAGCCATCGACCTGTTCGTCGAGCGTGGTTACGCCGCTACACGCCTGGAAGACGTCGCGCGTCGCGCCGGCGTCTCCAAGGGCACCTTGTACCTGTATTACGAAAACAAGGAAGAACTGTTCAAGGCCGTCGTGCGCAGCAATATCGTGCCCGTGATCGGCGAGGCGGAAGCGTCCGTCGCCGGGTTCGACGGCCACAGCGCCGACCTGCTGCGCCACCTGATCCACTCGTGGTGGCAGCGCCTGGGGGCGACCAAGGCCTCCGGCATCATCAAGCTGGTCACGGCGGAAGCCGACAATTTCCCGGAACTGGCCCGCTTCTACCAGGAAGAAGTCATCAACCGCGGCACCAGGGCCATGTCGTCGATGCTCGAGCGGGGGGTCGCGCGCGGCGAGTTCCGCCGTATCGACATCAACATGATGACCCAGGTGCTCGTCGCCCCGATGCTCTCGCTGATCATGTGGAAGCACTCCATCGGCCCGTGCCCGCGCGCGGAACTGGAGCCGCAAGCCTTCCTCGATACCTTCCTCGACATGGCGTTGTACGGTCTGCTGCCCGCTGCGGCGGATGCGCCGGCCGCACCCGCCGATACGCCGGCGCGCGACGCCGCGTGACCTGTTTTCCGACGTCAAGACGCGGTTTTCCGGGTTTCATGCCCCTTAAACTGCAGACTGTCGCAATTTCCTCTGGTACTCAGCCCCATATCGCTAAGATATGTTTGCTGAAGCCGTTCAACGATAAAATATCGGATTATTTATTTTTCCACCGAGTCTAAAGATGAATATCGAACAAGCCCGCTTCAACATGATCGAACAGCAGATCCGTCCGTGGAACGTGCTGGACCAGGATGTGCTCGACCTGCTGCACGTCGTCAAGCGCGAACAGTTCGTGCCGGCGGCGTACCAGAACCTGGCGTTCGCCGACGTCGAGATCCCGCTGCCGGGCGGCGAGGCGATGCTGGCGCCGAAGTTCGAAGCGCGCATCATGCAGGAAACCGGTGTGAAGAAACACGAGACCGTGCTGGAAATCGGCACCGGCTCGGGCTATATGGCCGCCCTGCTGGCGCACCGCGCCGCCAGGGTGACCACTGTGGAAATCAATCCGGAAACGGCGGAACTGGCGAAGAAGAACCTGGCCAATGCCGGCATCCACAACGTGACCGTCGAAGTGGGCAATGGCGCCCAGGGCTGGGAAAAAGGTGCGCCGTATGACGTGATCGTGATCTCGGGCGCGCTGGAAGTGCTGCCGGAAGCCATCCTCAAGCAGGTCAAGGTGGGCGGCCGCGTCGCTGCCATCGTCGGCCAGCCGCCGGTGATGGAAGCGTCCATCATCACCCGCACGGGCGAAAACACGTACAGCACGGTCAAGGTGTTCGAGACCAACGTGCGCTACCTGACCGGCGCCCCGGCCCTGTCGCACTTCCAGTTCTGAGGCCGACCCGCATGCAGCACATTACCGCCCCCGAGCTGGCCGCCTGGCTGGCCGACCCGTCGCGTCCGAAGCCGCTGTTGCTCGACGTGCGGGAAAACTGGGAATACGAGACCTGCCACATCGAGGGCTCGACCCAGATTCCGATGAACCTGATTCCGATCCGCGTGAGCGAACTGGATGACGGCCAGGACATCGTCTGCGTGTGCCACCACGGCGCACGCAGCATGCAGGTGGCCGCTTTCCTTGAGCGAAACGGATTCAGCAACATTACCAACCTGACAGGCGGAATACACGCCTGGGCCGTGCAGGTCGATCCTTCGATGCCGAAGTATTGACCCTGCGTCCTTAACTATTGATGACTCCGACGGAGAAAGTAATGCAGAAGCCCCTCATCGCCGTACTGTTGGCCAGCGCGTTTTCGCTCAATGCCCAGGCGGCCGATCTGATCCAGGTGTACCAGCAGGCATTGGCGAACGACGCCACCTATGCCAGCGCCCGCGCCGCTGCCGCCGCGGGGCGCGAACGTATCACCCAGGGGCGTGCAGGCCTGCTGCCGACCGTCGGCGTCACCGGCGACATCACCAAGAGCAACAACGACTTCACGGCGTGGAACAACAACCCGGCGCTGGGCGGCGGCAGCAACCTGCGGGCCAAGGATATCCAGGTCACCCTGCAGCAGCCGCTGTTCCGCTGGGACCGTTGGGAAACCTACCAGCAGAGCAAGCTGCAGCAGGCCATCTCGGAAGCCCAGTTCGCCCAGGCCCAGCAAGACCTGATCACGCGTGTGTCCCAAGCCTATTTCGACGTGCTGGCCGCCCAGGACACGCTGGAATCCACGCGCGCGCAAAAGGCCGCCGTGACCGAGCAGCTCGCCTCCGCCAAGCGCAACTTCGAAGTCGGTACCCAGACCATCACCGACACCCACGAAGCCCAGGCCGCGTACGACCTCGTCGTCTCGCAGGAGATTGCCGCCGTCAATGACCTGGAGACCAAGAAGACCGCGCTGCAGGCCATCATCGGCACGCCGCCGTCCGCGCTGGCCACCTTGCGCACGGGCGTGAACCTGACGGCGCCGCAGCCGATCAACGTCGATCAGTGGGTGTCCGCCGCCGAAAACCAGAACTACGCCGTGACCGTGGCCCAGCTGCAGCTGGAATCGGCCAAGCGCGACATCTCGAAGAATCGCGCCGGCCACTACCCGACGGTGGATCTCGTGGCCTCGTCGGCGCGCCGTGACGTCAATGGCCAGCTCGCCGGCACGTCGGGCAAGACCAACAGCAACTCGATCGGCATCCAGTACAGCATCCCGATCTTCAGCGGCTTTGCCGTGACGAGCAAGGTGCGCGAATCGATCGCGCTGGAAGACAAGGCCCGCAACGACCTGGAAGCGAACCGCCGCAACGCCGCACTGGTGGCGCGCCAGTCCTTCCTCGGCGTGAACAGCGGCCTCGCGCAGGTGAAGGCGCTGGAAGCGGCCGAGGTGTCGAGCAATTCCGCGCTCGAATCGAACAAGCTCGGTTACCAGGTCGGCGTGCGTATCAACATCGACGTGCTGAACGCGCAGCGCCAGCTGTACCAGACCCGCACCGATCTGGCCCGTGCGCGCTACAACACGATCCTGGCCGGCCTGAAGCTGAAGGCCGCGGCGGGTTCGCTGCGCGAGGAAGACCTGCAGCCGATCAACGCGCTGCTGCAGCAGCCGTAAGTTGGTCAGTCGGGGGCAGAGCTCACCCGCGGAATTCGAGCCTTGACCCCGAAGTTTTAGCTGCCCAGGCCGGCGCCGCCCGCATGGTCGGCACGTTCGATCAGTTCGACCTTGTAGCCGTCCGGATCGGTGATGAAGGCGATTACGGTCGTGCCGCCCTTGACCGGCCCCGGCTCGCGGGTGATGTTGCCGCCGGCCGCGCGGACCTGTTCGCAGGTCTTGTAGATGTCCTCGGCCGAGATCGCGATATGGCCGTAGGCCGAGCCCATCTCGTACTTGTCGACGCCCCAGTTATAGGTCAGTTCGAGTTCCGCGTGGTCCGGATTGCTGCCGTAGCCGAGGAAGGCCAGGCTGTACTTGTATTCCGGATTCTCGCTCGTGCGCAGCAGCTTCATGCCAAGCACCTTGGTGTAGAAGTCGATGGAGCGCTGCAGGTCGCCGACGCGTAGCATGGTGTGCAGGATGCGCATTGTGGTCCTTGTTGGTTCGTAGGGAAAGCGGGATTTTATGCGCTCGGGCAGAATCTTGCAGGCGGGGTGGTGGGCACGGGTGCCCACCCTACGAATGTATATTTGCCGTAGGGTGGGCTCCCTGAGCCCACCATTTGATATCAGGCCTGGAGCTTGGCATCCAATGTGATGTTGGCATTGAACAGCTTCGACACCGGACACCCTTCCTTGGCCTTGCGCGCCGCTTCCTGGAACGCCTGCTCGTTCGCCCCGGGAATGGTGGCCACGAGTTCCAGGTGCACGGCCGGGATGGCGAAGCCGCCGTCGACCTTGTCCAGCGACACCGTCGCCGTCGTCTCCAGCTTCTGCGCCGTCATGCCCGCTTCGCCCAGTTGGGCCGACAGGGCCATCGTGAAGCAGCCAGCGTGCGCAGCCGCCAGCAGCTCTTCCGGATTCGTGCCCGCGCCATTCTCGAAGCGGGTGTTGAAGCCGTATTGGGATTGGTTGAGGACGCCGCTCTGCGTCGACACGGTGCCCTTGCCGTCTTTCAGTCCGCCGCTCCAGACGGCGCTGCCCTTCCGTTTGATCATTTAGTTGCTCCCTGGTTGGTAGTGGCCGGCGTGATCCGCCAGACGATGTTGCCGACGTCGTCCGCCAGCAGGATGGCGCCGGTCCGGTCGACCGCGACCCCGACCGGGCGCCCGTAGGCGTGTTCGTCCTTGCCGAGGAAGCCCGTCAGGATGTCCTGTGGCGGGCCGCTCGGCTTGCCGTCCGCGAACGGCACGAACACGAGCTTGTAGCCGGAATGCGGCTTGCGGTTCCATGAGCCATGCTGGCCGATCAGCGCGCCATTCTTGAACTGCGGCAGCAGGTCGCCGTCGTAGAACGCGAGGCCCAGCGAGGCCGTGTGCGCGCCCAGCGCATAGTCGGGCACGATCGCCTTCGCGACCAGGTCCGGCTTCTGCGGCTTGACGCGGGTGTCGACGTGAGGGCCGTAATAGCTGTACGGCCAGCCGTAGAAGGCACCGTCCTTCACGGCCGTCATGTAGTCCGGCACGAGGTCGTTGCCCAGTTCGTCGCGCTCGTTGACGACTGTCCACAAGGCCTTCGTCTGCGGCTGGAAATCCATCCCGTTCGCATTGTGCAGGCCGCTCGCGTAGATGCGTGACTTGTTGCTGGCGATATCGTATTCCCAGATGGCGGCGAGGCCCTTCTCGATGTCCATGCCGTTCTCGGCCACGTTGCTGTTCGAGCCGACCGTGATGTACAGCTTTTTGCCGTCGGGCGCGGCGACGACGTTCTTCGTCCAGTGGTGGTTGATCCCGGATGGCAGGTCCAGCACCTTCGTGCCCTTGGCCGTGATGCTCGTCGCGCCCGTCTTGTACGGAAATTTCCACAGCGAGTCGGCATTGGCGATGTACAGGTCGCTGCCGACGAGGGCCATGCCGAACGGCGACGTCAGGCCCTGCATGAACGTGACCTTCGTATCGGCCGTGCCGTCCGGCCTGAAGCCGCGCAGCAGGATGATCCGGTCGGGCGAAGCGACCCCGGCACCGGCTTCCTTCTGCGCCAGCTTCTGCACCTTGGCGCGAATACCTTTTTCCTTCGGCGCATTGCCGGGCTTGTTGCTCTCGGCCACGAGCACGTCGCCGTTCGGCAGCACGTACAGCCAGCGCGGATGGTCGAGGCCGCTCGCGTACGCGGTGGCGGCAAGACCGGGCGCCGGTGTCGGGTGGGTGCCCTTCGGCCACGGATCCGCCTCGGCCACGTTAATGGTCGGAATCAGCGATCGCTCGGGCTCCGGCAGGGTTGGATTCGGTCCCCAGCCGACGGGATATTGCTGGGCCTGGGCAGTGCCGAGACTTAGGAGAGGAAAGAAGAGGAACGCAAGCCTGGCGCGTGGTGTCATCGGTTCTGGCCTCCGTCCGGAATGGTCGGGTCGTGGTCGCGCATGTCGCGGTGGCGTTCCGGCTGCGGGTTCGCCTGGCCCGTGGCGCCGGGCTTCGGCTGGACGGCCTGTTCCAGGCCCGGGGTGCCGCGGCCTTCGTAGTTTTCGGTGTCGACGAGGCCCTGCTCGAGATCCTCGGCCGCCTGCTTCATGATGCCGCGCGGCCGGACCGCCTGGCCGTCCGGCGATTCGTCGCGCTCGTGCGGTTCGCGCTTGTAGCTTTGCTCCTCGATCTTCCGGTCGGTATTCACGACACGGTCTTTTTCTTCCTGCACCATGACAACCTCCTTCGATTCAATTGATTAAATCCTAATCCTTCGATTCGAAGGCGGTCGCGCAATTGGAAGATGCTTTTTTGAAATTAACTGATTAACATATTGGTTGATATGACAAATCCCGCCCACGCCGTGAAYACGCCAGCCCATTTCCACCAGACCGCGCGCGACTGCCCGAACTGCGGCACCATCGTTTCCGGCAATTTTTGCCACGAGTGCGGCCAGGAAACCATGCTGCATCCGCCCAGCACGCGCGAATTCCTGCACGAATTCATCGGCCACTACGTCGCGCTGGAAGGCAAGCTTTGGAAGTCGCTGCTACTCCTTTTGTTCCGGCCGGGACAGCTGACTCTCGAATACATCAATGGCCGCCGCGTGCGCTACATCCAGCCGCTGCGCCTGTACCTGACGTTCAGCCTGATCTTTTTCGCGGTGATGAAATACGGCGGCCACGACAAGGCCAGCGCCGAGGTGGAGCAGGCGCGTACGCCGGCCGCGGCAACCGCGCACGGCAAACCGGACAGGGAAGGCGACCTGATGCGCGAGGACAAGCCGGGCGAGATCGCGTCCAGCACGGTGGAACTGCGCGAGGGCATCTCGAAGGTCAATGCGCACTGGGGCGAGCGCGTGGACCGGTTCAGCAACCTGGCGCCCGAAGAGCGCGACAAGGTGCTGAAGACGGCGTTCTACAGCTATGTGCCATATGCCGTCTTCTTCATGATGCCGCTGTTCGCGCTGTACCTGAAGGTGTTGTATCTCGGGTCCGGACGGCGCTACGGCGAGCACCTGCTGTTCGCCCTGCACGCCAACGGCTTCGCGTTCCTGGCCATGACCCTGCTGATGGTGCCGTACCTGCCCGGCCTCGCGGCGGGGGCGCTGTGGCTGTGGCTCGCGTTCTACCTGCCGGCGGCGATGCGGCGCGTGTACGGCGGCTCGCGCCTGGCCACCAGCCTGCGCTGGGTCGTGCTGATGCTGCTGCACCTGGTCGGCATCGGGCTGGCGATCGGTGCCGCGGTCGGATTCGGCATTGTCCATTGACGCCGATGCGAAGCGAGCCCGGCCGTCTGCTTGCCGGAAGTCGGTCCGCCCAACTATACTGTGCGTTTGTACAGTACTTGCTGAGTTGCGATAGTGCAGAAGCCGGGCGAATCGGTTAATCTTCTGTCTCCCAAACACCTGCTGCCGAGAGTCGTATGTCCGTGACGCCTGAACCGCAACAAACCATCGCGCTCGTCGTACGGCACAACACGGCCGGCATCGACGAGCCGGTGCAGGCCATTGTCGACTTCCTGCAGGGCGCCGGCTACCGCGTCGTGTTCGAGCAGGAAACGGCGGCGCATGTGCAGGTCGCCGGCGTGGCCGCCATGACGGTGGAACAGATCGGCGAACACTGCGGCACCGCCATCGTCGTCGGCGGCGACGGCACGATGCTCGGCATCGCCCGCCAGCTGGCGCGCTACCGCGTGTCGCTCATCGGCATCAACCAGGGCCGGCTGGGCTTCATGACCGACATCCCGATCGACCGCATGCTGCCCGCGCTGGGCGAGATCCTCAGCGGCAAGGCCTATGCCGAGGAACGCAGCCTGCTGGAGGCGCGCGTCGTGCGCGCGGGCGTCGAAATCCACTGCTCCGTCGCCGTCAACGACGTCGTCGTCGCGCGCGGCTCGGGCGCCGGCATGGCCGAGCTGCGGGTCACGGTGGACGGCACGTTCATGTACAACCAGCGTTCGGACGGCCTGATCGTGTCCACGCCCACCGGCTCGACGGCGTACGCGCTGTCGGCGGGTGGCCCGCTGCTGCATCCCACGCTGGCCGGCATCGTGCTCGTGCCGATCGCCCCGCATGCACTGTCCAACCGCCCGATCGTCGTGCCGAACACGAGCGACATCGTCGTCGAGATCATCAACGGCCGCGACATCAGCGTGAACTTCGACATGCAGACGTTCACGAGCCTGCAGCACGGCGACCAGATCATGATCTCGCGCTCGCCGAACACCGTCACCTTCCTGCACCCGGAAGGATGGAGCTACTACCATACCCTGCGCGAGAAGCTGCACTGGAACGAATATCCGTCCGGTGACGGCAAGCTCAAGTAATCCCAGGCCATCACACAGGAGACCTGTTTCTTCATGTTGCGCACACTGACCATCCGCGACTTCGTCATCGTCGACACGATCGAGCTCGAGTTCTCGAACGGCTTCACGGTGCTCACCGGCGAGACCGGCGCCGGCAAGTCGATCCTGATCGATGCGCTCCAGCTCGCGCTGGGCGGCCGCGGTGATGCGAGCATGGTGCGCGAAGGCGCGGCCAGGGCCGACATCAGCGCCGATTTCGCCCTGACCCCGGCCGCAAGCAGCTGGCTGGAACAGAACGAGTTCGGCTGCGACGAGGGCGGTGCGCTGCTGCGCCGGGTCATCGACAACGCCGGCCGTTCCAAGTCCTATATCAACGGCAGTGCCGCCACCGCCAGCCAGCTGCGCGAACTGGGCGAACTGCTGGTCGACATCCACGGCCAGCACGCGCACCAGTCGCTGCTCAAGCTCGATGCCCAGCGCGCCCTGCTGGACAACCAGGTCGCCGTGCGCGACCCGGACGCCAGCGCCCAGGTGCAGGAAGTCGCGGCCGCGTATAAAGCGTGGAAGGCGCTGGCGCGCCAGCGCGAGGAATTCGAGACGAACGCCAAGAACGTGCTGCTGGAACGCGAGCGCCTCGAATGGCAGGTCGGCGAGCTCGACAAGCTGGCCGTGAAGCCGGGCGAGTGGGCCGAGATCACCAATGAACACAGCCGCCTGTCGCATGCGGCGAGCCTGATCGAAGGCGCGCAGGAAGCGTTGAATGCGCTGTCGGAATCGGAGCAGCCGATCCTGTCGCAGCTGTCTTCGCTGAACCAGAAGCTGTCCAAGCTGGCCGGCGTCGATGCCGCCCTGCAGGCCGTGCTCGACTGCATGGAGCCGGCGCGCATCCAGTTGCAGGAAGCCGTGTACGCGCTGAACACGTATGTCGACAAGGTCGAGCTCGATCCGGACCGCCTGGCGCAGGTCGACGCGCGCATGGACGCGATCCACAGCACGGCCCGCAAGTTCCGCGTCACGCCGGAGGAACTGCCGGAAGAACACGCGGCCTTGAAAACCAGGCTGCAGCAGCTGGCCGACGCCAGCGACGTCGAGGGCCTGCGCAAGCAGGAAGAAAAAGCGAAAGCCGTGTACATGGCGGCCGCGCAAAAGCTGTCCGCGACGCGTGCGCAGGCGGCCCAGCGGCTGTCGTCGCAGGTGTCGGAAGCGATGCAGGAATTGTCGATGAGCGGCGGCCGCTTCGTCGTCGCGCTGAACGCCTGCGAGCCCGCCGTGTACGGCCTCGAGCAGGTCGAATTTCTCGTGGCCGGCCATGCCGGCGTCGTGCCGCGGCCGCTGGCCAAGGTGGCGTCGGGCGGCGAACTGGCGCGCATCTCGCTGGCGATCTCCGTCATCACGGCCAACGCCACGACGGTGCCCACGCTGATCTTCGACGAGGTCGACACGGGCATCGGCGGCGGCGTGGCGGAAGTCGTCGGCCGCCTGTTGAAACGCCTGGGCCAGAGCCGGCAAGTGCTGTGCGTGACGCACCTGCCGCAGGTGGCGAGCCAGGCGAACCAGCACTTCCAGGTCGCCAAGGGCACGACGGACGGCGGCAAGACCGTGTCCCGCATCGACGTGCTCGACAACAAGGCCCGCGTGGAGGAAGTGGCGCGCATGCTGGGCGGTATCGAGATCACCGAGACGACGCGCAAGCACGCGCGCGAACTGCTCGCGTCCTGAACAAGGCCACCATGCCCTTCAACAACGAGCCGGCGCACCAGCACGGCACCATCGCAAAAAGCGCCATCGTCCTCGTCAACCTCGGCACACCCGATGCGCCGACGCGGCCCGCGGTGCGGCGCTACCTGAAGCAATTCCTGTCCGATCCGCGCGTCGTGGAGATCCCGCGCGCCGTGTGGAACATCATCCTGCATTGCGCGATCCTGCCGTTCCGCTCGGGCCAGTCGGCGCAGAAGTACGCCACGATCTGGACCCGCGCGGGTTCGCCGCTGAAGGTGTACACGGAACGCCAGGCGGCCGCGTTGCAGGCGTTACTGGCACAGCGCGGCCACGCCGACGTCGAGGTGGCGCTGGCGATGCGCTACGGCGCGCCCGCGCTGCCGGACGTGCTGGACGATTTGAAGGCGCGCGGTGTCGAGCGCATCGTCGTGCTGCCCGCGTATCCGCAGTATTCCGGCACGACGACGGCGTCGATCTGGGACGCCGTTTTCGACCACTACAAAAAGGTGCGCAACATCCCCGAGCTGCGCCTCGTGAAGCATTACCACGACCACGAAGGCTATATCGAGGCGCTGGCGGAATCGGTGGAAGCGTACTGGGAGACGCACGGACGCGGCGAGAAACTGGTGATGAGCTTCCATGGCGTGCCCAAGCGCACCCTGCTGCTGGGCGACCCGTACCACTGCGAGTGTCACCGCACGGCCCGCCTGCTGGCGGCCCGCCTGCGCCTGACACAAGACCAGTATCTGGTGTCTTTTCAGTCACGCTTCGGCCGCGCCGAATGGCTGCAGCCGTACACGGCGCCGACCGTGCAACAGCTGGCGAAGGGCGGCGTGAAGCGGATCGACGTCATGTGCCCCGGTTTTACCAGCGACTGCCTGGAGACGCTGGAAGAAATCAACATGGAGGTGCGTCACGATTTCGAATCGAACGGCGGCGAGGCTTACCATTATATTCCATGCCTGAACGACAACCCGGCCTGGATCGTCGGCATGGCCGAGATCGCCGAGCAGCACCTGATCGGCTGGCCGACGATGCTCACGCCCGCGCAACGCGAGGCGCGACGCAGGGATGCGGAGATCGCGCGCGAGCAAGCCGCGAAAATGGGCGCGTAATAAAACACCGCCGAATTGATGCGTAGGGTGGGCACCCTGTGCTCACGCGGACGCCAACAAACCGCAAACGTTCGCGTGGGCGGAGGCCGCCCACCCTACGTCGTTCTTTCATCGATGGGATGTTAGAATGCCACGCTTTGCGGCGCCGCCCCCAGTTCCGCCAGGCAAATCGCAGCCAGCGCGAGCAGGGTGTAGATGAGCACGGCGCCGCTTATCAGATGCAGTTTCATGATCGTTCCCATCGTTTCGTTTCGGTCCGCGGGGATGTCTTAACAGAACGATAGTAGAACGTCCGGCTGTCGATGGTGACGACGAGCAAGTAAATCTTGTAACAAAAGACTACGCGATTCTTCCATATTAGTTCAGCAATTCCCCTTGAAAATAAAGGCGATTGCCCAATATGGGGGGCTGTGTGACCATGCAATCGTCCAATCAATCAGCCAAGTCCTTGATTTCAGGAGTTTTTTCGATGCAAGACCAAGAAAACCAAGAGGTGACCAATCAGCCGGAAGCGGAAGCCGCGGCCGCCGCGGCAGCCCAGGGGGCGCCGGCGGCTGAGCCCGGCCTCGAAGAACAGCTGAGCGCCACCGAAGCCAAGCTGGCCGAGATGCACGACGCCTTCATGCGTGCCAAGGCCGAGGCGGACAATATTCGCCGCCGTGCCCAGGAAGATGTGAGCAAGGCCCACAAGTTCGCCATCGAAAGCTTCGCCGAGGCCATGGTGCCCGTGCGCGACAGCCTCGAAATGGCGCTGAAAGTCGAAGCGCCGACGGTCGAATCGATCAAGGAAGGCGTCGAGATGACGCTGAAGCAGCTCACCGCCGCGTTCGAGAAGAACCGTCTGGTCGAAGTGATGCCGCAGCCGGGCGACAAGCTCGACCCGAACAAGCACCAGGCCGTGGCCGTGGTGCCGTCCGACCAGGAAGCGAACACCGTGGTCACCGTGCTGCAGAAGGGCTACATGATCGCCGACCGCCTGCTGCGCCCGGCCATCGTGACCGCTGCGGCACCGAAATAATGTCGCGATCGGGCCGAACAAGCTCTTGAAACCAAGCGACATTTCCCAATATTCGACACATCTGAAAACTGAGTACTAAAAAGGAAAATATTATGGGCAGAATCATCGGTATCGACCTGGGCACCACCAACTCCTGCGTGGCGATCATGGAAAATGGTCAGCCCAAGGTCATCGAAAATGCGGAAGGCGCCCGTACTACGCCTTCGATCATCGCTTATCAGGAAGATGGCGAGATCCTGGTCGGCGCGCCGGCGAAGCGCCAGGCCGTGACCAACCCCAAGAACACCCTGTTCGCAGTCAAGCGCCTGATCGGCCGTAAGTTCGACGAGAAGGAAGTCCAGAAGGACATCAGCCTGATGCCGTACACGATCACCAAGGCCGACAACGGCGACGCCTGGGTCGGTGTGCGCGACAAGAAACTGGCACCGCCGCAGATTTCGGCCGAAGTGCTGCGCAAGATGAAGAAGACCGCCGAAGACTACCTCGGCGAAGAAGTGACGGAAGCCGTCATCACCGTCCCGGCGTACTTCAACGACTCGCAGCGCCAGGCGACCAAGGACGCCGGCCGCATCGCCGGCCTGGACGTCAAGCGCATCATCAACGAGCCGACCGCGGCCGCGCTGGCATTCGGCCTGGACAAGACCGACAAGGGCGACCGCAAGATCGCCGTGTATGACCTCGGCGGCGGTACGTTCGACGTGTCGATCATCGAGATCGCCGACGTCGACGGCGAGAAGCAGTTCGAAGTGCTGTCGACCAACGGCGACACGTTCCTGGGCGGCGAAGACTTCGACCAGCGCGTGATCGACTACATCATCGATGAGTTCAAGAAGATCAACGGCCTCGACCTGTCGAAGGATCCGATCGCCCTGCAGCGCATCAAGGCTTCGGCCGAGCGCGCGAAGATCGAACTGTCGTCGTCGCAGCAGACCGAGATCAACGAGCCGTACATCGCCATGGCGAACGGCGCGCCGGTCCACCTGAACCTGAAGATCACCCGCGCCAAGCTGGAAGCGCTGGTCGAAGAACTGATCGCCAAGACCATCGAGCCGTGCCGCGTCGCCATCAAGGATGCCGGTGTCAAGGTCTCGGACATCGACGACATCATCCTGGTCGGCGGCATGACCCGTATGCCGAAGGTGCAGGAAAAAGTCAAAGAGTTCTTCGGCAAGGATCCGCGCAAGGACGTTAACCCGGACGAGGCCGTCGCAGTCGGCGCCGCCATCCAGGGCTCCGTGCTGGCCGGCGACCGCAAGGACCTGCTGCTGCTGGACGTGACCCCGCTGTCGTTGGGTATCGAAACCCTGGGCGGTGTGATGACCAAGATGATCCAGAAGAACACCACGATCCCGACCAAGTTCTCGCAGGTGTTCTCGACCGCCGACGACAACCAGCCGGCCGTGACCATCAAGGTCTACCAGGGCGAACGCGAGATCGCCGCCGGCAACAAGGGCTTGGGCGAGTTCAACCTCGAAGGCATCCCGCCGGCACCGCGCGGCACGCCGCAGATCGAAGTGACCTTTGACATCGACGCCAACGGCATCCTGCACGTGGGCGCGAAGGACRAGGCCACCGGTAAAGAGAACAAGATCACCATCAAGGCCAACTCGGGTCTGTCGGAAGACGAGATCCAGAAGATGGTGAAGGACGCCGAGCTGAACGCGGAAGAGGACAAGAAGGTCAAGGAGCTGGCCGAGTCGCGCAACCAG
Organism: Massilia sp. P2_C2; assembly: GCF_056404615.1. Taxonomy (NCBI): domain Bacteria; kingdom Pseudomonadati; phylum Pseudomonadota; class Betaproteobacteria; order Burkholderiales; family Oxalobacteraceae; genus Massilia; species Massilia sp. P2_C2. The sequence goes on from NZ_JBFUDR010000002.1 coordinate 25,420, forward strand.
GCCGACGCGCTGGTGCACTCGACCAAGAAGTCCCTGACCGAGTACGGCGACAAGCTGGACGCCGGCGAGAAGGAAAAGATCGAAGCCGCGATCACCGACCTGGAAGGTTCCATCAAGTCGGGCGACAAGGCCGAGATCGACGCCAAGGTGGCTGCACTGTCGACTGCCGCCCAGAAGCTGGGCGAGAAGATGTACGCCGACATGCAGGCCCAGCAGGGCGCCGCGGGCGCGCAGGCCGGTGGCCAGCAGCCGGGCGCCGAGTCGGCCAAGCAGGATGACGACGTCGTCGACGCCGACTTCAAGGAAGTCAAGGACGCTAAATAATACGTCCTGGCGGGGCGGGCTGAACGGCCGGCCCCGTCGCTGCAACCCGCCGAGCCGAAGCGACCTCATGGTGCCCGGCTCGGTTTTTTTGTGGTGTCCAGAATCCACGGGGCGACCCGGCCGTTGTTTTTATGGTCGAGTCGCGCAAGCCCGTAATGCTCACTGTATACTCGTATCCTTTTGGGCTGTGCGTTCGCAGGTGTCAGCCTGGTCCGCCACAGTTCTTTTGTAGATAGACAGCAAGGTGCCGACAAATGGCAAAGCGTGATTTTTACGAGATTCTCGGCGTCGCGAAGACTGCTTCGGAAGACGAGATCAAGAAGGCCTATCGCAAGCTTGCGATGAAGTACCATCCGGACCGCAATCCCGACAACAAGGAAGCGGAAGAGAAGTTCAAGGAGGTCAAGGAAGYCTACGAGATGCTGACCAATCCGGAAAAGCGCGAGGCTTACGACCGCTACGGTCACGCTGGCGTCGATCCGAACGGTGGCATGGGCGGCGGTTTTGGCGCCGGTGGCTTCGGCGATGCGTTCGGCGACATCTTCGGCGACATCTTCGGCGGCGGCCGTGGCCGCGGCTCGGGCCCGCAGGTGTACCGCGGCGCCGACCTGCGCTATAACCTGGAAATTTCGCTGGAACAGGCAGCCGCCGGCTTCGACACGACGATCCGCGTGCCGAGCTGGGACAAGTGCGACACCTGCCACGGCAGCGGTGCCAAGCCGGGCACGTCGCCCGTCACCTGCTCGACCTGCCACGGCCACGGCCAGGTGCGCATGCAGCAGGGCTTCTTCTCGATCCAGCAGACCTGCCCGAAGTGCCACGGCAGCGGCAAGATCATTCCGGAACCGTGCGCGGCCTGCGGCGGCGCGGGGCGCATCAAGCGCAACAAGACGCTGGAAGTGAAGATCCCGGCCGGCATCGACAGCGGCATGCGCATCCGCTCGACCGGCAACGGCGAACCGGGCACGAACGGCGGGCCGCCGGGCGACCTGTACGTCGAAATCCATATCAAGCCGCACCCGGTGTTCCAGCGCGAAGGCGACGATCTGCATTGCGAAATGCCGATCTCGTTCTCGAAGTCTGCACTGGGCGGCGAGATCGAAGTGCCGACCCTCGCCGGCAAGGTCTCGTTCACGATCCCCGAAGGCACCCAGACCGGCAAGACCTTCCGCCTCAAGGGCAAGGGCATCAAGGGCGTGCGCTCGGGCTATTCGGGTGATTTGTTCTGCCACGTCGTGGTCGAGACGCCCGTCAAGCTCACCGAAAAGCAGAAAGACCTGCTGCGCGAATTCGACCGCCTGACGAACGAGGGCGGCGCGAAGCACAGTCCGCAAAGCAAGGGCTGGATGGACAAGGTGAAGGACTTCTTCGAGTAAGATAGCGAATGGACCGCCGGGAGCGCGAGCCCCGGCGGTTTTTTTTCACTGTAGAGTGAGTCTTTTGCTAACGTTGTCAAACGTTGGCGTAACCACCACGCACCATTCTCCGCCGGCTATGGCAGGCGCGTTCCGCGCGGGAATGGCGTTCGGCCGCCCTGGCCGATCAGAAAAAACAGGAAAACTATGGCAAAGACACCGACCGGCCTCACCGCCGCAGACCTCTTCGAACGCAACCGCCAGTGGGCGGCCTCGATGATCAACGAGGATCCCGACTTCTTCAAGGACCTGGCATCCCAGCAATCCCCGGAATACCTGTGGATCGGCTGCTCCGACAGCCGCGTGCCCGCCAATGAACTCGTCGGCATGGCGCCGGGAGAATTGTTCGTGCACCGCAACATCGCCAACGTCGTCTCCCACTCGGACCTGAACTGCCTGACCGTGCTGCAATTCGCTGTCGACGTGCTGAAGGTCAAGCACATCATCCTGTGCGGCCACTACGGCTGCTCGGGCGTGGGCGCGGCACTGACCAATACCCGCGTCGGCCTGGCCGACAACTGGCTCGGCCACGTGCGCGACGTGCGCGAGAAGCACGGCAAATACCTCGGCAACGTGGCCGGCGTGGCCGCCACCAACCGTCTCGTCGAGCTGAACGTGGCCGAGCAGGTCATCAACATCGCCCAGACGACCGTCGTGCGCGACGCCTGGGAACGCGGTCAGAATGTCACGATCCACAGCTGGGTCTACGGCGTGAACGACGGCCTGCTGCGCGACCTCGGCATCACCGTCAGCAGCTACGAAGAAATCCAGCCGAAGCTGGACCGCGTCCTGAAGGGCTACCTGGAAGGCGGCAACAAGTGATGCAGCCTGGCGGCGAACTCGACCAGCTGCGCGCCATCGTGCGCGAGTTCGTCGCGGAGCGTGACTGGGACCAGTTCCACACGCCGAAAAACCTCGCGTCCGCGCTGACGGTGGAGGCGGCCGAGCTGCTGGAACACTTCCAGTGGCTGCAGCACGGCCGCGCGGACGAACTCGGCCCGGACAAGCTCACCGAAGTGCGCCACGAGATGGCCGACGTGCTCGTCTATCTCGTGCGCCTGGCCGACAAGCTCGACGTCGACCTGCTCGCCGMCGTGCAGGAAAAGATGGTGCTCAATCGGGCCAAATACCCGGCCGACCAGGTGCGCGGCGACGCGCGCAAGTATCACGAGTACAAACGCTGACCGGTCCGTATGCGTTTGGTGGGCGGAGGCCGCCCACCCTACGGCAAGTCATGAGTATCGTAGGGTGGGCACCCCGTGCCCACCTTATGCCGACCTACCCAAGTAATACGTCAACAATCCGTCCGGCCTCTCGATCCCGAGAATATCCCCTCGGCCATCACATGCCGCCCAGGCAGATGTATTTGATGACGAGGTAGTCGTCCATGCCGTACTTCGATCCCTCGCGCCCCAGGCCGGACTGCTTGACGCCGCCGAACGGCGCGACCTCGTTCGAGATCAGGCCCGTGTTCACGCCCACCATGCCCGTTTCGATCCGCTCGGCCACACGCCAGACGCGGCCGATGTCGCGCGCGTAAAAATACGACGCGAGGCCGTATTCCGTGTCGTTGGCGAGCGCGATCACATCGTCTTCCGTCTTGAACCGGAACAGCGGCGCGACCGGGCCGAACGTTTCTTCCTTCGAGACCAGCATCTGCGGCGTGACGTCGGCGAGGACCGTCGGTTCGAAGAACGTAAGTCCCAGCGGATGGCGCTTGCCACCCAGCAGCAGGCGGGCGCCCTTGCCCAACGCGTCGGCAATGTGGTGCTCGACTTTCTCCACAGCCTTTTCTTCGATCAGCGGCCCCTGGTTCACGCCCGGATCCATGCCGTTGCCGACTTTTAGTTTCGCGACGGCGGCCGTCAGCTTTGCGGCGAACGCATCGTAGACCCCATCCTGCACGTAGATGCGGTTGGCGCAGACGCAGGTTTGCCCCATGTTGCGGTATTTGGAGGCCAGGGCGCCCTCGACGGCCGCGTCGAGGTCGGCGTCGTCGAATACGATGAACGAGGCGTTGCCGCCCAGTTCCAGCGACAGTTTCTTGACCGTCGGCGCGCATTGCTCCATCAGCAGGCGGCCGGTCGGCGTCGAACCGGTAAAACTGAGCTTGCGCACGATGGGATTCGCGCACATCTCGGCGCCGATCGTCGTCGAGTCGCCGATGACGATGGAAAACACCCCCTTCGGCACGCCGGCGCGTTCGGCCAGCACGGCCAGCGCGAGGGCGGAATAGGGCGTCAGCCCGGCCGGTTTCAGCACGATGGGGCAGCCGGCGGCCAGCGCGGGGGCGACCTTGCGGGCGATCATCGCGGCCGGGAAATTCCACGGCGTGATCGCGGCACACACGCCGATCGGTTCCTTCGTGACGACGATGCGGCGGTCGGGTGCCGGCGATTCCAGCACATCGCCCTCGATGCGCTTGGCCTGCTCGCCGAACCATTCGAAGAACGAGGCGGCGTAGGCGATTTCTCCCTTCGATTCCGTCAGTGGCTTGCCCTGCTCGGCTGTCATGATGGCGGCCAGGTCGGCGGCATTCTCCAGCATCAGGTCGTTCCATGTGCGCAGGATGAGGGCGCGCTCGCGCGCGGTCTTCTTGCGCCAGGCCGGCCAGGCGGCACGCGCCGCCTCGATGGCGCGCCGGGTTTCCGCGGCCCCCATGTGCGGCACGGTACCGAGCGTTTCTCCGGTGGCGGGATTGATGACGGGGACGGTCTTGCCTTCGTCGGCGTCGCACCAGGCGCCGTCGATGCAGGCTTGCTGGCGGAAGAGGGTGGGATCGTTCAGCTTCAGCATGGGGACCTCGTCTTCGTCGTTCGGGCCAAAACACGATAGCACGTCGTTTGCTGTCGGGCCGTTTGTGTTGGCACCGTTCTTCAGTTGACGTTAAACTTTTGCTATGGGTTACAAACAGCGAACCCGGTGACAAGCAGATCGCAGGGAAGCTTTTGCCTGGAAACCCGCGTTCCTTGATTTAAAACAACGGCCACTCGCATTCGGACCGTTCTGTAGGTATGATGGTTCGTGTGCGCTCACGACAAGGTAGAGACCATGCGCCCGATCGTTTTCGTCCCCGCTTGCACCCGCGATTTCGGTGAACACCCTTATCACGCGGCCCAGTACAAGTATATTGACGCCGTCGTCCTCGGTGCCGACTGCGCGCCGCTGATCCTGCCGTCGCTGGGGGAAGCGCTCGACCTGGAGACGATGCTCGCGCTGTGCGATGGGATCATGCTGACGGGCTCGGCCTCGAATGTGCACCCCAGCTATTACTCCGAAGAATTACTCGACCCTTCGTTGCCGCAGGATCCGGCGCGCGACCAGACGACGTTGCCGCTGATCCGCGCGGCCGTCAAACGCGGCATCCCGATCATTGCGATCTGCCGTGGTTTCCAGGAAATGAACGTGGCGCTGGGCGGCAGCCTGCACCAGGCCGTGCAGGCGGTGCCGGGTCACTTCGACCATCGCGAGAATCCGGAACTCGGCATGGACGAGCAGTACGGCGATGCCCACAAGGTGCAGTTGGTCGAGGGCGGCATGCTGCATGAGATCATTGGTTTGCCCGAAATCCCGGTGAATTCCCTGCATGGCCAGGGTGTGAACGAGCTGGGGCCCGGCCTCGTGGTCGAGGCAACGGCCGAGGACGGGCTCGTGGAAGCCTTCTCGGTGCGCGGCTCGTCCGGCTTTACGCTGGCCGTGCAATGGCATCCGGAATGGCGCATCGTCCACAATCCGCATTCGATGAAGATGTTCGGCGCGTTCGGCCAGGCCTGCCGCGCCTACCAGGCACACAAACGGAACCTGACATGACCCCCGACGCGAAATGGGCGGTCACGCCCGTCCCATAGCTTCCCTGATCCCTGCTCGACAAACGCAGCCTGCGAGCGGCGCGCTTGCGCTCGCGTGCATTCCATTAACGGACAGAGAAAACATCATGGCTATCCGCGACAATTTTTCTTACAACGACATGGACGAGTGGCTCAACGGCAAACGGGTCACCGAAATCGAATGCCTGGTCCCCGACCTGACCGGCGTCGCCCGCGGCAAGATCCTGCCGCGCGTCAAATTCACCGAGGACCGCGGCATGCGCCTGCCGGAAATCGTGCTGGGCATGACCGTGACCGGCAATTCGCCCTCCGACGACGACGCCTTCGACCGCGCGATCTCGACCACGGACCGCGACATGATCCTGAAGGCCGACCCCGGCACGATCACGATGGTGCCGTGGGCCGTGGACCCGACGGCGCAGGTGATCCACGACTGTTATTTTGCCGACGGCAAGCTGGTCGACTTCGCGCCGCGCAGCGTGCTGCGCCGCGTGCTGAAACTGTATGCGCAAAAGGGCTGGAAGCCGCTCGTCGCGCCCGAACTGGAGTTCTACCTGACGGCCAAGAACATCGATCCCGACCTGCCGCTGGCCGCGCCGATCGGCCGCAGCGGAAGGTCCGAGACGAGCCGCCAGGTCTACAGTATCGACGCCGTCAACGAATTCGATCCGCTGTTCGAGGACATCTACGATTATTGCGACATGATGGGCCTCGACGTCGACACGCTGATCCACGAGATCGGCGCCGGCCAGATGGAGATCAACTTCCAGCACGGCGAGCCGCTGGGCCTGGCCGACAAGGTGTTTTATTTCAAACGCACCTTGCGCGAAGCGGCATTGAAGCACGACATGTACGCCACCTTCATGGCCAAGCCGATGGCTGGCGAGCCCGGCTCGGCGATGCACGTGCACCAGAGCGTCGTGGATGCAGAGAGCGGCCGCAACATCTTCAGCAACCCGGACGGCTCGCCATCCGACCTGTTCCGCCACTACATCGGCGGCCTGCAGAAATACATGCCGTCGGCGATGGCCATCGTCGCGCCGTACGTGAACTCGTACCGCCGCATCGTGCGCCACACGGCGGCACCGATCAACCTGCAATGGGGCGTGGACAACCGCACCGTGGGCTTCCGCGTGCCCGTGTCCGGCTCGCAGGACCGGCGCGTGGAAAACCGCGTGATCGGCGCCGACGCCAACCCGTATCTGGCGCTGGCCGTCACGCTGGCTTGCGGCTACCTCGGCATCCAGGAGCACCTCGAGCCGACGCCGATGGTCGAGGGCAGTGCGTACAAGATGAAGGTCGAGTTGCCGCAGGGCCTGTCCGAGGCGCTGACCCTGCTGCGCGGCGACGATCGCCTGCGCGACGTGCTCGGCGAGCGCTTCATCGACGTCTATTCCGCGGTCAAGGAACTGGAGCACCAGGAATTCATGACCGTAATCAGCCCGTGGGAACGGGAACACTTGTTGCTGCACGTATGACCATGCGACGACGACGAGGAGATCATCATGACTATCGACAGCATGGCATTCGAGGCAGGCCTGCACGTGCCGGTCCAGGAGAACCACGACCATGACACGGCCGCGCTGCAACAGCTCGACAGCGCCCACTACTTGCACCCGTTCACCGACCACGGCGCGCTGAGTGCCCGCGGTGCGCGCGTGATGGTGCGCGGGGAGGGCGTCTACCTGTGGGATTCGGAAGGACACCACATCATCGACGGCATGTCCGGCCTGTGGTGCGTGAACGTGGGCTATGGCCGCACGTCCATCACGCAAGCCGTCGTGCGCCAGATGGACGTCTTGCCGTTCTATAACAGCTTCTTCAACACGACGAACGTGCCGGCCATCAAGCTGGCGGAGCGCCTGGCGGGCCTGGCACCGCCCGGTTTCGAACACGTGTTTTTTACCAGTTCCGGCTCGGAAGCGAACGACACGGCGCTGCGCATGGTCTGGCGCTACTGGCAGCTGATGGGCCAGCCGGAGCGCCGGATCGTCATCAGCCGCCACAATGCCTATCACGGCAGCACGATCGCGGGCGCGTCGCTGGGCGGCATGGCCGCGATGCACGCCCAGGGCGCGCTGCCGATCCCGCACATCCACCATATCGAGCAGCCGAACTTCGCCTTGCACGGCCGCGGCCTGTCCGAAGCGGAATTCGGCCTGCTGGCGGCCGACTGGCTCGAACAGAAGATCCTGGAACTGGGACCGGAGCGCGTGGCCGCCTTCATCGGCGAGCCCGTGCAAGGGGCCGGCGGCGTCATCATTCCGCCGCAGACTTATTGGCCGCAAGTGCAACGCATCTGCGACAAATACGGCATCCTGCTCATCTCGGACGAGGTCATCTGCGGCTTCGGCCGCCTCGGCACCTGGTTCGGCTGTGAGCGCCTGGGCATGCGGCCGGACCTGATCCCGTTCGCCAAGGGCGTCACGTCGGGCTATGTGCCGCTGGGCGGTGTGTTGGTGGGCGAGCGGGTGGCGCGCGCGCTGATCGAGCGCGGCGGCGACTTCAACCACGGTTTTACCTACTCGGGCCACCCGGTCGCCTGCGCGGCCGCGCTGGAAAACCTGCGCATCATCGAGGACGAGAAACTGGTCGAGCGGGTGGCGCGCGAGACGGGGCCGCACCTGCGGGCCGCGTTCGCGCGCCTGGCGGAACACCCGCTCGTCGGGCACGCGGAGAGCCTTGGCATGGCGGCCGGGCTGAACCTCGTGCGCAGCAAGGGCGCGACCGTGCACGACTGCGAACCGTTCGCGCCGGCGCTGGCGGTGGGGATGGTGTGCCGGCAGCATATGTTCGACAACGGCGTCATCATGCGCGCCGTGGGCGACCGCATGATCGTGGCGCCGCCGCTCGTGATGACCTGTGCGCAGGTCGATGAGATGGCGGAGCGGATCAGGCTTTGTCTCGATTTGACGTTGAAGGACGTGGTCAGTCGGGGATGGTTGTAGGGTGGGCTCCCCGAGCCCACGCGTAACGCCAACACATCGCGAACGTCCGCGTGGGCACGGGGTGTCCACCCTACGTATAAACACGTTCGCCAAAAAAAAAAGCCCCGATTGCGATCGGGGCATTTCTTATTTACACGCTCAGTGCGGTCTTGTGCGGCTCATGCCGGTTCTTGAGCACCTGCGGCGCCAGCGACCCGGCGAACATGCCGCCGAACGCCGCGATCAGCCCGGCCAGCTGGCCCGGGAAAACCTCGCCCAGCGACGAAATCTGCGGGAAGAACACGATCCACGTGGAGATGCCCGCCGCCAGCGACAGGATCGCGCCCTGCGTCGTCGCGCGCTTCCAGTACAGGCCCGTGACGAGCGGCACGAAGGCGCCGACGAGCGTCACCTGGTACGCGGACGACACGAGGTCGTAGATCGACGTGCCCTTCATCGCGATCGCGTAGGCCAGCACGAGCGCCGCGAATACGACGATGGTGACGCGCATCGCGAGCAGTTGCTGGCGGTCGTTCATGCCCGGCCGCAGGTTCTTGAGGATGTTTTCCGTAAAACTCGTCGACGGTGCCAGCAGCGTGGCCGACGATGTGCTCTTGATGGCCGACAGCAGGGCGCCGAAGAACAGGATTTGCATGATCAGCGGCATCTTCGTCATCACGAACGTCGGCAGCACGCGCTGGTAATCGCTCTTGGCCATTTCCATTGCTTCATTGCCCATGACGATCACTGCACACGCGACGACGAACATCGGCACGAAGGCGAACAGGATGTAGCTGGCGCCGCCGATCACGGCGCCGGCGCGCGCGGTCGGGGCGCTCTTGGCGGACATCACGCGCTGGTACACGTCCTGCTGCGGGATCGAGCCCAGCATCATCGTCACGGCCGAGCCGACGAAGAAGGCGATGTCGGTGAATTTGCCTTCCGGCAGGAAATGCCACAGGTCTTTCTGCTGCGCCATATTGATGACGGCGTCCGTGCCGCCGGCCAGCTGGGCCGAGAACATCGCGATGATGGACAGGCCGATCACCAGCACGATCATCTGGATGAAGTCGGTGATCGCCACCGCCAGGAAGCCGCCGATGACGACGTAGATCAGCACGGCGAGCGTGCCGACGATCATGCCGGCCGTCTCCGACATCCAACCACCCGTCAGCACGGAGAACACGAGGCCCAGCGCCGTGATCTGCGCCGCCACCCAGCCGAGGTAGGACAGGATGATGGCGGCCGAGCAGAACACTTCGATGCCCTTGCCGTAGCGGGCGCGGTAGTAGTCGCCGATCGTCAGCAGGTTCAGTTTATACAGGCGGGCGGCGAAGAACAGGCCGACGAGGATCAGGCAGGTGCCGGCGCCGAACGGGTCTTCCACCAGGGCGCCCAGGCCGCCCTGCACGAACTTGGCGGGGATGCCCATCACGGTCTCGGCGCCGAACCAGGTGGCGAACGTGGTCGTCACGACCATGATCAGCGGCAGGCTGCGGCCGGCCACGGCGAAGTCGGACGTGTCCTTGATCCGTGTGCCGGCCCAGACGCCCAGGCCAAGCGTGCCCAGCAGGTAGAGCACGACGGATGAAATCAGGATGGTGTTCATATCAGTAAGTGCTCCGTACGACGGCGGAAAGAGAAAATGCGGGTGGGAAAAATTCCGGATTATAGCGGCAGAAATCGGCGTTTGGATCGATTTTGTTTGCTAGTATCGACGCGACAACAAGTTGACATCCAGACGGAGACATTATGCTCACTTCAGACTGGCATGAGCGTTCCAAAATGGTGCGGATCGACGGTCGCGCACTCATCGGGGGCAAGCGCGTCGACGCACGATCCGGTGTCCGTTTCGACTGCATATCCCCGATCGACGGCCGCGTGCTGGGACAAGTCGCCCGCTGCGACGCGCTTGATGCCGATGCCGCCGTGGCAAGCAGCAGAGCGGCGTTCGAGGACGGCCGCTGGGCCGGCAAGGCGCCGGCCGAGCGCAAGCGCATCCTGATCCGCTTCGCCGACCTGATGCTCGCCAACCAGGACGAGCTGGCGCTGCTGGAAACCCTCGACATGGGCAAGCCCATCCGCTACAGCAAGAGCGTGGACGTGCGCCTGGCCCAGAACTGCATCCGCTGGTACGGCGAAGCCATCGACAAGCTCTACGACCAGGTCGCACCGGCGCCACAGGACAGCCTGGCGTTGATCACGCGCGAACCGGTCGGCGTCGTCGCCGCCATCATCCCGTGGAATTACCCGATGCTGATGGCCGCGTGGAAGATCGGCCCGGCGCTGGCCAGCGGCAACAGCGTCGTGCTGAAACCGTCGGAAAAGGCGCCGCTGACGTCGCTGCGGCTGGCCGAGCTGGCGCTGGAGGCGGGCGTGCCGGAAGGCGTGTTCAACGTGTTGCCCGGCTATGGCGACGAAGCGGGCAAGGCGCTCGCGCTGCACATGGACGTCGACTGTATCGGTTTTACGGGCTCCACCCGCGTGGGCAAGCAGATTTTGCAGATGGCGGGGCAGTCGAACCTGAAGCGCGCATGGACGGAGCTGGGCGGCAAGTCGGCGAATATCGTGTGCGCCGACTGTCCCGACCTCGACGCCGCCGTGGCGGGTGCCATCGGTTCCATCTATTTCAACCAGGGAGAAAGCTGCAACGCGCCGTCGCGGCTGTTCGTCGAGGAACCGATCCGGCAAGCCTTCCTCGACAAGGCCCTCGCCCTGATCCCGCAATACRCSCCGGGCGACCCGCTCGACGAGKCSACSGTGATGGGCGCSATCGTCGATKCGAYCCAGATGAAGACRGTGCTSGGCTATATCGAGGACGGCAAGGCRGCCGGCGCGCGCCTGCTYGCGGGCGGCAACGCGGCGCGCGTGGAGACGGGTGGCCTGTACATCGAACCCACGTTGTTCGACGGCGTGGAGAGCGGCATGCGCATCGCGCGCGAGGAAATCTTCGGGCCCGTGCTGTCGGTGCTGTCGTTCACGGACCTCGACGACGCCATCCGCCAGGCCAATGCGACACCGTACGGCCTCGCGGCGGCCGTGTGGACGTCGGACATGAGCAAGGCCATCCGCACGTCACGCCGGCTGCGGGCCGGCACCGTGCACGTGAACCAGTATGACAACGACGACATCACGGTGCCGTTCGGCGGTTATAAACAGTCGGGCAACGGCCGGGATAAATCGCTGCACGCGTTCGACAAGTACACGGAACTGAAGACGACCTGGATCCAGGTGGGCTGAACGGTCTGCCGTCCCGGGCGCCGTCCGCCGGGGCGCCGTCCGTCAGATCGCCATCTCGCGCAGTATCTTGGACGCCTCCCGGCTGGCCGTCAGCACGGCGCCGTCGCGCATCGTGATCTCCAGCTGCGACTGGTCGTCCGCGCGCATGGAATCCACGAAATCGAGGTTCACGAGCGCCGAGCGGTGGATGCGGATGAAGCGGCCAGGATCGAGCTGCGCTTCCAGTTCCGAGATCCCGATGCGCACGAGGAAAATCTGGCCACGCGCGGAGATCGCGGTGTACTTGGCGTCCGCCTTCAGGTAAGCGATCTCGTTCACGGACAACGGAAAAATGCGCCCGCGGTCGCGCACGAGGATGCGCTCGATGCGGCTCGGTACGCGCTCGACGGCCAGCGACAGGGCGCCGCCGATGACGTCGCGCGCCGGTACGCTGACGCCGGGCGATTCGAGCAGGCGCACGACGGCCGCGTCGAACCGGGCCCGCGTAAAAGGCTTCAGCAGGTAGTCGACGGCATTCAGTTCGAACGCCGTCACGGCATACTGGTCGTACGCGGTCGTGAACACGATGTCGGGCACGACGGCCAGGCGGCGCAGCACTTCCAGGCCCGTCATCTCGGGCATCTGGATATCCATGAAGACGATGTCGGGGCGGATGCGGTCGATCTGCGCGAGCGCGCTGGCGCCGTCGGCCGCTTCGCCCACGAGGCGCAGGCCATCGTGGGCATAGATGAAATCGCGCAGGACGTCGCGCGCGAGCGGCTCGTCCTCGGCGATGAACACGGTGCGGGCATTCATACAAAATCCTTGTCGTTGGCGGCGAGCGGGATGGCCATCGTGACCACGAAACCGGCGCCGGGCGCCGTGTCGATGGCGAGAGCATCCATCGTGCCGTATTCGAGCTGCAGGCGGCGCTCGACGGTGCGCAGGCCCAGGCCGTTCGACGCGCGCACGCGGCCGATGTCGGCGCCGGGGCCGTCGTCGCCGACGGACAGCACGAGCGTCCCGCGGCGCTGGTCGACGCGCGTGCGGATCAGCAGACGGCCTGGCCGGCTGTGCGGGTTGAAAGCGTGCTTGATGCTGTTCTCGACGAGCGGCTGCAGCGACAGCGCGGGCAATACATGGCCGCCGGCATTGACGTCCAGTTCCCAGTCGACCTTCAGCCGGGAACCCAGACGCAGGCTTTCCAGCTCCAGGTAGTCGCGCACGAAACGCAGTTCGTCATCCAGCGTGACGCGGTCGTTGCCCGTCTTTTCCGTGTCCAGCACGTAGCGCAGCATGTCGGAGAATTGAAAGAGCGCCGTCTCGGCCGCGTTGGGATCCTTGCGGGTGAGGGCGATGATCGAGTGCAGCGTATTGAACAGGAAGTGAGGATTGAGCTTGCTGCGCAGCGCGTTCAGTTCCGTCGCGACGAGCAGCGCGTGGGCCTGCTGCACGGCCGCTTCCTGGCGGCGCCGCGCCGCGTTGGCGCGCACCATGTGGAAGGCGGTGGCGATGACGCCATACTCCATCATCGAATACAGCACGGGCCACACATACATCGACGGTGGCTGCGTGGTGCCGTAGATCAGCGCCGGCAGCGCGTACGACAGGATGGCGAAGGTGGGCGCACCCACGACGTGGATCAGGCAGCGCATCGTGAACGACGCGTTGCGCCGTTCCATCCAGCCGCTGAGCGGCCAGTGCAGGGCCAGCACGAGGGCCTGAGGCACGTTCCACAGCAGGGGCATCATGCCGTGCCAGTCGAAGCCGTGCGGGCCATTCGTGTTGGCCAGCCGTAGCATGATGACGAGCAACAGCATGTAGGCGAGCCAGCCGCAGGCGTAATTACGCCACATGCGGGTCGTCATCGTCGTGGTCGTCAGCTGTTCCATTCAGAAAGTATGACGCAGGACGGCGTCCGGTGCGATGGCGATGACGCGAAGTGCGGTAACGGGGCAACGAATTGCGGATCGGAGGAGGGGACACCGACCCGCGCGCGGCGCAAACATCGTGGGTGCTATATTGAATCGCATCGAATCAAGTGAGGAGTGTGATGGATTCCGAAGCGCATAATCCGATGCGCGATTTCCTGCGCGAACACAACATCCACGAAGTCGAGTGCGTCATCGCCGACATGACGGGCATTGCCCGCGGCAAGATTCTTCCGAAAGACCTGTTCCTGGCCGGCGAGCACATGCGGCTGCCCAAGAGTGTCCTGCTGAACACAGTCCACGGCGAACAACCGAACAACACCCCGTATGTCGGCTCGACCGATCCCGACATGATCTGCGTGCCCGACCCGGCCACGATCCGCGTCGTGCCGTGGGCCACGGAACGCGTGGCCCTCGTGATCCACGACTGCACGAATTTCGACGGCACCCCGGTTGACCTGGCCCCGCGCGCCGTGCTGCGCCGCGTGCTCGCCATGTATGCCCAGCGTGGCTGGATGCCCGTCGTGGCGCCGGAGATGGAGTTTTATCTCGTCGCGCGCACGACGAATCCGCATGAACCGCTGAGTCCGCCGACGGGCCGCAGCGGCTTCACGGAGCAGGGCCGGCAATCGTATTCGATCGATGCCGTCAATGACTTCGATCCGTTCTTCCTGGAACTGTCGGCGTTCTGCAAGCAGCACGACCTGGGCGTCGAAACGCTGATCCACGAAGCCGGCGCCGGCCAGATGGAAATCAATTTTACGCACGGCGATGCGCTGGAACTGGCCGACCGCGTGTTCCTGTTCAAGCGCGCAGTGCGCGAAACGGCGCTGCGCCATGGCATTTTTGCCACGTTCATGGCCAAGCCGATGGAGACGGAACCGGGCAGCGCGATGCACGTGCACCAGAGCATCGTCGATGCGGACGGGCGCAATATCTTTTCCAACGAAGACGGTTCGGAAAGCGCGCTGTTCCGGCATTTCATCGGCGGCCTGGAGAAATATGTGCCGCCCGGGATGCTGTTGTTCGCCCCGCACGTGAATTCCTACCGGCGCCTGTCGCGCTTCCAGTCGGCGCCGATGAACGTGCACTGGGGCTATGACAACCGCACGTGCGGCATCCGCATCCCGAACTCCAGCCCGTCCAGCCGCCGCGTGGAAAACCGCGTGCCGGGCGTGGACGTGAATCCCTACCTGGCGATGGCGGCCACCCTGGCCTGCGGTTACCTCGGCATGGTCGAGGGATTGGAACCGTCCGCGCCGACGCCGGAAAGTGCCGAGCACATCCACGGCGACCTGGCGCGCAACCTCGAGGATGCGATCTTGCAGCTGCGCGGGTGTCCGGCGCTGGCCGACATGCTGGGGCCGTTGTTCGTGCAGGCGTTCTGCGAAGTGAAGGAACTCGAGTTCGCCACGTTTTCGCGCGTGATCAGTTCGTGGGAGCGGGAGCACCTGATGCTCCTCGTGTGATCAGGCACCATCAGGCGCAAGGCAGGGTGATGGTCAACCGCGTATGCCCGTCACCCGTCTCCATGGCGGCGTCGCCGCCCTGGACCTCGGCCATCAGGCGGATCGAATACGTGCCGAGCCCAAGGCCGCCCGTCTTGCCGGCCGTCGCGTATTTGTCGAAGAAGCGCCCGCGCATGGTCAGCGGCACCTCGCCCTCGTTGTCGATCACGACATGCAGGCATGCCGGGCCCGACGCGACGTCGACCTTGATCGTGCCGCCCGGCGGCGCGGCCTCGGCCGCGTTCTTGAAGGCGTTCGAGAACATCGAATAGCACAGCAGCGATTCGCCCATGCACACGATATCGCTCGGGGCCGCGAAGTGGATCGCGATGCGGCGGTCCGTGAACGCCAGCTCGGTCTGCTGGGCCACGCGTCCCAGCAGGGCGTGGATGTCGAACGGCTGCAGCGCGGGCTGGTACTCGCCCTTTTCCATCCTGTGGATGTCGAGCGTGCGGTTGATCATGTCGAGCGCGTGGTTGGCCGCCATCTCGATCATGTGCGCATGCTCGCGCTGCGGTTCCGCGAGCTCGCCGGCCAGCAGTGCCTGGCTCGCGTGCAGGGTGACGGCGATCGGGCTCTTGAGGTCGTGGCGCGTCATGCGCTCGACGTCTTCGCGCAGGTGCGCGTTCTCGACCAGCAGCGCGTTCTGCCGCTTCAGATCGCCCATCGCCGTGGACAGCGCCAGGTGCGTGGCGATGCGCGCCTTGAGGATCGTCGGATCGGCCGGCTTGGACACATAGTCGACCGCGCCCAGGCGCAGCCCGCCCACGATATCGTCGACGGCGTCCCTGGCGGACAGGAAGATGATCGGGACGTGCGCCGTCTTCGGATCGGCCTTTAACTGGCGGCAGGTCTCGAAGCCGTCCATGCCGGGCATCATGATGTCGAGCAGGATCAGATCGATGGGGAAGGCGGCGGCGATGTCCAGTGCCTTGCGGCCGCTGATCGCCACCTTGATCGCGTACTCGTCCTTCAGCGCGCCGACCAGCACTTCGATATTGGTCGGCACGTCGTCCACGATCAATACCGTGCTACTCCGGATGCGCTCGGCCAGCGGCGCCTGCAGGCCGATGACGTCGGCCTGGACGGGCGTGGGCCTGAGCACCGGCGCGGGCGCCGGATCGGGTTTCGGGGCGGCCGTCGCCACGGCGGGCGTCGCTACGCCGGCCGTCGCCACGGCGGGCGTCGCTACGCCCGAATCCTCCTGCACCGTGCCGATCATCCCCATGAACTTGCTGGCGAAGCTGTGCACGGTGAACGGCTTGATCATATAGGCGTTGACGCCGGCCTGCAGCGCGCTGCGCACGGATGCCGGGTTGGCCTCGGCCGTCAGCATCATGAACGGCGTCTGCGCATGGCGCGCATCCTGCCGCATCCAGCGCAAGAGGTCCAGCCCGCTCATCACGGGCATGCTCCAGTCGCCGATCACGATGTCGATCGTCTGCTTGCGCATGAGCTCCTGCGCCGCCTTGCCGTTGTCGGCCTGGAATACGTTGGAAAAGCCGAGTTCCGTCAGCACCTGGCGTACGGCCGTGCGGATCAGGAGGTAGTCGTCGACGATCAGGATGGCGGCGGACTTGTGCATATTTTTCCGGCAATGAATTTCGGGGAGTGTAGCAACGATCGAACCGCTGTCCAACCATCAGGCTGCCCGGCGGGGCCGAAATGCGCACTGATTGCACGAATTTGCACGTTTGTTCTTGTCGTTGCGTGTTTATGCGTAAACGTGTAGAGTGCCATGCATAGATCAGGGAGAACATATGCAGTTAGCGGAAGAGCGGCGGCAACACATCGTCGACATGGTCGAGCAGCAGGGCAAGGTGCTGGCGGCCGAACTGGCACAACGGTTCAACACATCGGAGGACACGATCCGGCGCGACCTGCGCGACCTGGACGCGGCCGGCCTGCTGCGCCGCGTGCATGGCGGTGCGATGCGACGCACGCGGGCGGAGCCCAGCTTTGGCCAGCGCGCCGACGCCAACGAAGCGCGCAAGGCCATGCTGGCGCGCGCGCTGGCGGACAGCGTGCAGCCGGGCGACACGGTGCTCGTCGACGCCGGCACGACGAACCTCGCGTTCGTGCGCCTGCTGGAAGACGGCCAGGCGGCCGCCATCATCACCAACAGCCCGCAGATCGCGCTGGGCCTGGGCCATTTGCGGGCCACGCGCGTCGTGCTGCTGGGCGGGATCTATTCCGCCCACGCCGGCGCCGTGCTGGGCGCGCAGACGGTGGCGGAGATCCAGCGCCTGCGCGTCAACCTGGCCGTCGTCGGCGCATGCAGCGTCGAGGCCGACCGCGGCCTGGGCGCCAGCGACGCCGAGGAAGCCGTCGTCAAGCAGACCATGCTGGCCGCGGGCAGCCGGCGCGTCGTCGCCGCGCTGAACGGGCGCCTGGAAGCGCCGGCACCGTTCCTGATCGCGCCGCTGGGCGAAATCGATCGCCTCGTGCTGGAAGCGGATGCGGCGCCGGACGTGCTGGCGCGCCTGCGCCAGGGCGAGCGCGCGCCCGAGATCGTGCTGGCCGCCCCCGTGGCGGGAAGGGGGCGCGCATGAGACGCGCACCCGTGGTACCGGGCCTGAGCGCCGCGCGCTGGGCCGTGTCCACGATCTTCCTGCTCAACGGCGCCGGCATCGGCGTGTGGGCTGCGCACGTKCCGCTGGTGCAGGCGCGAGCCGGCATCGACACGGGCATGCTCGGCTTCCTGCTGCTCACCATCGCGGGCGGCGCGGTGTCGGCGATGCCGCTGTCCGGCTGGTTGTCCGGACGCTGGGGCACGCGCGCCGTCGTCATCGTCAGCGGCCTGCTGTTCGCGCTCACGAGTGCGCTCCTGATGAACGTGGCCGGCATCGTGCCGCTGTTCCTCGCGGCCTATGTGTTCGGCGCCAGCAATGGCGTGCTGGACGTCGCGATGAACGCCAACGCGAGCGAGGTCGAGGCGGCGCGCGGCATCCCGACGATGTCGTCGTTCCACGGCTTCTTCAGCCTCGGTGGCCTGATCGGCGCGGCGCTGGGCGGCCTGCTGATCGGGGCCGGCCTGGGCGATGGCCGCGGCGCGCTGATGGTGAGCGCCGTCATCGCCACGGTCGTCGCGCTGTGCGCCCGGCGGCTGCTCGCGGTGCCGCCCGCGCCGCATGCAACTCACTTCGCGTTGCCGCGCGGGCCGGCACTATTTCTTGGCCTGCTCGCGCTGCTGTGCTTCGCCATCGAGGGCGCGCTGGTCGACTGGAGCGCGCTGCTGCTGACGGAGCGCACGCAGGTGGATGCGGCGACGGCGGCCCTGGGCTATTCCGCGTTCTCGGTGACGATGGCCGCGTGCCGCTTCGCGGGCGACCGCCTCGTGCTGCGCTTCGGGCCGCTGCGCGTGATGACCGTGGGTGGCCTCGGCATGTTCGCCGGACTGCTGCTGGCCGTCACCAGCACGGAGTTCGTCCTGTCGGCACTGGGCTTCGCGCTGATCGGCCTGTCCGCCGCGAACGTCGTGCCGCTGATCTTCGCGGCGGCCGCGCGCATTCCGGGCATGTCGGCCGGTGGTGGTCTTGCGACTGTCGCCACGCTTGGCTACGCGGGCTTGCTGATGGCGCCGCCGGTGATCGGGGCGATTGCGGCGCATACGAATATCGCGGTGGCGTTAGGGCTGTTGGCACTGTCGGGGATCGTGATCGCCGCCAATTCCAGGCGCGTCATGACGTAGGGTGGGCACGCCTGTGCCCACGCGTAACGCCAACGAACCGCATACGTCAACGAACCGCATACGTCAACGAACCGCATACGTCACGCGTGGGCACGTTTCATTTGGGGCCCCCGGCCCCAAATGCCCACCCTACGCACATGTTCTCAGTACCGTATATGCACCGTGGCGCGATTCGACGAGGGCGTAATGCGTGATCGCCCAATCGATCGCCGGCCCGGACGCCGGCACGCCCGCGCCGCTCGCCCGCCGCGCCATGGTCACGTGCGGCCGGTAAGTGCGCGCTTCCGGCGTCAGGCCCAGCGCCAGCAAGGCGTCGGACAGGCGCGCGTGCAGGTCCAGCAACCCCTGCGGCTCGCCGTGCGGTTCCAGCACGGCGATCCCGTTGTGCCACAACGCGGCGCGGCCAAGCTGCAGGTCGAACGGCGCGAAGGGCACCTGCAAACCATCCAGCAGTTCGGGCAGCCGCGAACCCGGCAGGTTGCCGAGAAAGTGCAAGGTCACGTGCAGTTTATCGGTGTGGACGGGCGCCGCGCCGCGTGGCCACGTCCACGCGTCGCGCCATGTGCGCAACTGGTCGCGCACGGCGTCGTCCGGCCACAGGGCCAGGAACAAACGGGTGGTGTCCCCTTGCGCGTCCATGGTTCAGAAGCAGTGTTCCGCCGCCGGGAAGCTGCCGTCCTTCACGGCCGCCACGTAGGCGCTCACGGCGCCGGCGATGCTCGTCTGGCCTTCCATGAAATTCTTCACGAAGCGCGCCTTGCGGCCCGGGAAGACGCCCAGCAGGTCGTGCATCACGAGCACCTGGCCCGAGCAGTCGGGGCCCGCGCCGATGCCGATGGTCGGCACGTGCAGTATGCCCGTCACTTCCTTGCCCAGCGCCGCCGGCACCGCTTCCAGCAGCACCATCGCCGCGCCGGCGTCCTGTAGCGCCTGGGCGTCGCGCTTGAGCTGTTCGGCGCCCTCGTCGGTCTTGCCCTGCACCCGGTAGCCGCCCAGCTGGTGGACGAATTGCGGCGTGAGACCGATGTGGGCGCAGACGGGGATGCCGCGCTCGGTCAGGAAGCGGACGGTCTCCGCGAGCCAGGCGCCGCCCTCGATCTTGATCATCTGGGCGCCCGCGCGCATCAGCGCGGCGCAGCTGTCGTAGGCCTGCTGCAGGGTGCCGTAGCTGCCGAACGGCAGGTCGGCCAGCACGAACGCATGCGTGCGGCCGCGCACGACGGACGCCGTGTGGTAGGCGACGTCGGCCACCGTCACGGGTAGCGTCGAGTCGTAGCCGGCGCACACCATGCCCAGCGAGTCGCCGATCAGCAGGATGTCGACGCCGCAGCGGTCCATCAGCGCCGCGAAGCTGGCGTCGTAGCAGGTGAGCATGGCGATCTTTTCGCCGGACGTGCGCATCGCCAGCAGCGCAGGCAGCGTCACGGCCTTGCGTGCCGGTGCGTCGTTCGTCGAGGTTCCRCCCAAATAAGCGCTCATAGTATTCCTTTGCAAATCAATTATGCCGGAGGATCGCCCCGGCGTCGCTACGCGCCTCGGGCAAGCTTGCGGTCACAGGCGTGCCCGGTACGGTTTGTTAAGATGCGCGATCTTACCTGAAAACGCCACCGCAGATTTCGTCACCCCCCAATGGCCACGACCATCCTCATCATCTTCCTCATCGTCTATCTCGGCATGATCCTCGGCGGGTTGCCGTTCCTGCGGCTCGACCGGACCGGCGTAGCGCTGCTCGGGGCCATTGCGCTCATCAGCATCAACGCGCTGAGCCTGGAACAGGCGGTGGCCTCGATCCACCTGCCGACGATGGCCCTGCTGTTCGCCTTCATGGTCGTCTCGGCGCAGATGCGCCTGGGAGGATTCTACGACTGGGTCACGCAAAAGCTGGCCGGATTGGCGCTGAGTCCCGCCAGCCTGCTGGGCGTACTCATTGGCGTCTCCGCGGCGCTGTCGGCCGTGTTCAGCAATGACATCGTCTGCCTGGCCATGGCGCCGCTGCTCGTCGACGCCTGCCGGAGGCGCTCGCTCGCACCGGTCCCGTTCCTGCTGGCGCTCGCGTGCGCATCCAACATCGGTTCCGCCGCGACGCTGATCGGCAATCCGCAGAACATGCTGATCGGCCAGACGATGCGGCTGTCGTTCGACGGTTACTTCCTCGATGCCATCATCCCGGTCGCGCTGGGGCTCGCCGCCTGCTGGGTGCTGATCGTCCGCCAGACCCGGGGACGCTGGCAGGAGGCGGACGAGGCAGCCGGCACGGCCGGCGTCTCCGAGCTGCAGGCCGGGAGCATGCCCTTCGACGCCTGGCAGACGACCAAGGGACTGCTGGTTGCGGGCGCGCTGTTGGTGGCGTTCCTTGCCGCGCCGTGGCCCAGGGAGCACATGGCGCTGATCGGCGCGGGCATCCTGTTGATGAGCCGCCAGCTGCGGTCGCGCAACATGCTGGGGCTGGTGGACTGGGAATTGCTGGTGTTGTTCATGAGCCTGTTCGTCGTGAACGCCGCCTTCCAGCGCACCGGGTTCACGGAACACGCGATCGCCTGGCTCGCCTCGCTCGGCGTGCGGCTGGACCAGCCGGGGGCGCTGTTTGGCGCCACGTTCGTGCTGTCCAACCTCGTCTCCAACGTGCCGGCCGTGATGCTGCTGATGCCCGTCGTGCATCACCCGCTGGGCGGCGTGATGCTGGCGCTGGTCAGCACGCTGGCGGGCAATCTGCTGATCGTCGGGAGCATCGCGAACATCATCGTCGTCGATGCGGCGGGGCGGCGCGGCATCGTCATCGACTGGCGGCGCCACGCGCGCGTGGGCGTGCCGGTTACGCTGATGACGCTGGCGGTCTCCGGCGTGTACCTGGCGCTGCGGTTTTAGAGAGCCTATCGCGGTAGGGTGGGCACCCCTGTGCCCACGCGGACGTATGCGTCATGCATAAGTTACGCGTGGGCACGGGGTGCCCACCCTACGCGAGGACGGCGACGCCCTGGTCCGCGAGGCCCGCCAGCAGCGGCGCGACCGGACCGCGGCCGGGGATGACGAGATCGGGCGCCACTTCGGCCAGCGGCGCGAGCACGAACGCGCGCTCGTGCATGCGCGGGTGCGGCACGATCAGGGTCGGCGCGTCATCGATGACCTGGTCGCCGTAGAGCAGCAGGTCGAGGTCGAGCGTGCGTGGGGCGTTGCGGTACGGGCGCTCGCGGCCGTGCGCCTGCTCGATGGCGAACAGGGCCTGCAGCAGGGCGTGCGCATCGAGGTCCGTGTCGAGTGCAGCGACGGCGTTGACGTAGTCGTCGCCGGAAGAATCGATGGGGGCCGTGCGGTACAGCGACGACGTCTGCACGAGCCGCGCGCCCGGCAGGCGCGCCAGGCGGTCGATGGCGTCCAGGACGTTCGCGCGCGCGTCACCCAGGTTGGCGCCGATGCCGACCCAGGCGATCATTCGCCGCCTGCGGCCTGTGCGCCCGAATTGGCTCCGGTCGCTGCGTCCACCGGTGCGCCAGCTTCGCCCTCGGCGCGGCGCGGGCCGCGGCGGCGCGGGCGCTTCTTCTGGCCGCCCGGCTGGGTGTCTTTCGCCGTGTTGATCAGGCGCTCGCGCTCGGCGATGTCGCCGGCGTAGAACGTCGCCCACCAGTTGCCGATTTCCGCATCGAGCTCGCCCGATTCGCAGCGCAGCAGCAGGAAGTCGAAGCCGGCGCGGAAGCGCGGATGTTCGAGGAGCTTGTACGGCGACTTGCCGTTGCGGCGCTCGAAGCGCGGCTGCATGGCCCAGATGTCGCGCATGTCGGTGGCGATGCGGCGCTGCAGGGCCAGGTTGTCCGTCTGGTTGTCGAGCACGTCGTCCGCGGCCAGGTGCAGCGCGGGGATCGGCGCTTCGCCGGCGGCGCGGTAGGCATTCCACTTTTCCAGCACCTGGTGCCACAGCAGCGACGCGAACAGGAAGCCCGGCGACACGCCCTTGCCGGCTTTTACGCGGGTGTCGGTCGATTCCAGCGCCAGGGTGACGAACTTCATGCCGATCGGCTGTTCCAGCACGACGTCCAGCAGCGGCAGCAGGCCGTGGTGCAGGCCCGACGAGCGCAGCTCCTTCAGGCAGGCCAGCGCGTGGCCGCTCATCAGGAGCTTCAGCATCTCGTCGAACACGCGCGCGGCCGGCACGTTGTTGATCAGGGGGGCCATCACGGGGATCGGTGCGCGGGTCGCGGGTTCGATCGTGAATTGCAGCTTGGCCGCGAAGCGCACGACGCGCAGCATGCGGACCGGATCCTCGCGGTAGCGCGCCTCCGGCTGGCCGATGATGCGCAGGACCTTGGCGCGGATGTCCTCGATGCCGCCGTGGTAATCGAGCACCGACTGCGTGGCCGGGTCGTAGTACATGGCGTTGATGGTGAAGTCGCGCCGCTCGGCGTCTTCGTGCTGCGGACCGAAGTCATTGTCGCGCAGGACGCGGCCATGCTCGTCCTTGGGCGCGTTGTCGCTGCCCTTGCCGCGGAAGGTGGTCACCTCGAGCAGATCCTGGCCGAACATCACGTGCACGATCTGGAAGCGGCGGCCGATGATGAAGGCGCGGCGGAACAGCTTTTTCACTTCCTCCGGCGTAGCGTCCGTGGCGATGTCGAAGTCCTTCGGCTTCACGCCCAGCAGCAGGTCGCGCACGGCGCCGCCGACGACGAAGGCCTTGAAGCCGGCTTCCTGCAAGGTCTGCGTGACGCGCACCGCGTTGTTCGACACGAGCTTCGGGTCGATGCCATGCTGGTCCTGCCCGAGGATGACGGGTTCGGTCGGGTCGCGCTCGTCTTTCACGCCCAGGATTTTGCGAATGAATTTTTTAATCATTGAACAGGTGCAGTGTAGTCCAGCCGAGGGCGGTGGCGTGTTGGCTCAGTTTCTCGCTCGGATTGGTCGCCACCGGGTGCGAGACGACCGACAGCAGCGGGATGTCATTGTGCGAATCGCTGTAGAACCAGCTGCGGGTGAAACTGTCGAACGGGCGGCCCAGACCGTCCAGCCAGGCGTGCATGTGCGTGACCTTGCCGTGGCCCTGCGTGGGCGTGCCGGCCAGCTTGCCGGTCGGGTGGCCATGCTCGTCCAGTTCGGGGCGCGCGGCGATCAGGTGCTCCACGCCCAGTTCGCGCGCGATCGGCGCCGTGATGAAGGCATTGGTGGCCGTGATGATCGCGACGAGGTCGCCGGCGTCCAGGTGGCGGCGCAGCAGGTCGACGGCCTTCGGACGGATGTTCGGGCGGATCACGTCGCGCATGTATTGCGCCTGCAGGTCCTTCAGGTGGGCCGGATCGAACGCGGCCAGCGTGCCGAGCGCGAATTCGAGGTACTCGACCGGGTCGAGCGTGCCGGCGTTGTACTGCGCGAAGAAGGCGTCGTTGCGGCGCTGGTGTTCGGCTGCGTCGACGACTTTCTCACGGACGAGGAACTGGCCCCATTCGTAGTCGGAATCGATAGGCAGGAGGGTGTGGTCGAGGTCAAACAGCGCGAGGTCGTTCATTCTTTCGGTTCGGAGTGTGGGCTGCCGGGGTTTCCCTGTAGCAATAGATCGCGCAGCAGCGGCAGCGTGACCGGACGCTGGGTCTCGAGCGAATATTGGTCGAGCGCATCCAGCATGGTCGACAGGGAGCGCATGTCGCGCTTGAAATGGGCCAGCAGATAGGGTAACACGCTGGCCGACAGCGTCAAACCGCGTGCCTCGGCGGCTTGCGTCAGGGCGGCGATCTTCTGGTCGTCGGACAGGCCGTGGATCTGGTACACGAGACCCCAGCCCATGCGGGTACGCAGGTCTTCGCGCACGGGCAGCACGGCCGGCGGCACCGGGCCCGTGCATACCATGTAGGCGCCGTGCTCGCGCACCTGATTGAACAGGGCGAAGGCGTCGATCTGGCGCTCGGGCGAGAGCTGGTCGACGTCGTCGACGAGGTACAGGCTGACGGCAGGCAGAAATACGAAGGCGTCCGCGCCGGCATCGGCTGCAATATAGCGCGCGCCGTCGGTGGCGGCGAGGCCGTGCAGCAGGTGCGTCTTGCCGGCGCCCGTTTCTCCCCACAGGTAGCAGAAATGCTCGCGCGACGCGCGCTGGGCGAACTGGTGCATCAAATGCGCCATTTCGGCATTTTCCCCTATCTGGAAGGTGTCGAGGCTTTGCGCCGGCTCGGCGCCCAAATCGAGCACCAGCTGTTTCATGGCTCGGTTCTCATCATGTCGTGTGCGGTTGAATCAGGCATTATAAAAGCTGCTGCGCAGATAGTGGCGTTTCAGGTGACGAAACGCCACCATCAGCACCGCCGACGCGGGCAGCGCCAGCAGCACACCGACGAAACCGAACAACTGGCCGAAGGCGAGCAGGGCGAAGATCACCGCCAGCGGATTCAGCCCGATGCGCTCGCCCACGAGGCGCGGCGTGAGGAAAAAGCCCTCGATGACCTGGCCGGCGCCATAGATCACGGCCACGGCGATCACGCCGCTCCAGTCGGGGAATTGCAGGACGGCGGCCGTCAGCGCCAGTGCCAGGCCCAGGCCATAGCCCAGGTAGGGGATGAAGACGAGCAGCCCCGTCAGGATCCCGACCGGCAGCGCCACCTCGAAACCGGCCAGCGCCAGTGCCGCCGAGTAGTACAGCGCCAGCACGAGCATCACGAGCAACTGGCCGCGCAGGTACTGGGCCAGCAGCGCGTTGACTTCACGGGCCATGTCCACCGTCTGGCGCACCCAGCGGCGCGGCACGGCGTTTTCCAGCTGCAGCAGCAGGCGATGCCAGTCCAGCAACAGG
This sequence comes from Massilia sp. P2_C2, assembly GCF_056404615.1. Taxonomy (NCBI): domain Bacteria; kingdom Pseudomonadati; phylum Pseudomonadota; class Betaproteobacteria; order Burkholderiales; family Oxalobacteraceae; genus Massilia; species Massilia sp. P2_C2. The sequence goes on from NZ_JBFUDR010000002.1 coordinate 51,028, forward strand.
TAAAACAGCACGACGGGAATCAGGATCGCGGTCGCCAGCCAGCCGAGCAGGGCGCTGCCGCCCACGCGGGCCGAGGCGAGCACCGTCGCCCAGATCTCGTCGCCCGACGTCGTGATCTGCTGCGTGAGGATGCGGCGCAGGCCGCCGCCGTCGAGTTTCACGTGGATGCCCATCTGCGCCAGGCGCGGCGACAGGGTGGCGTCGATGCGGGCCAGCGCGTCCGGGATCTGGGCCTGCAGCAGCGGCAGTTCCGTACGCAGCACGGGCACGACGATCAGCACGAGCGCCCCGACGGCCCCCAGGAACAGTAGCATCACGACCACGACCGCGAGCGAGCGGGGCAGGTGGAACTTGCCCAGGCGCGCGCGCTCCAGGTAGTCGACGGCGCCGTTCAGCGCATAGGCCAGGATGCCGGCGGCGATGAAGGGGGTGAGAATGGGGCCGAGGATGTACAACAATAGAGCGCAAGCCAGCCAGAGTGCCAACCAAAACGTCGATTGTTTCTGCTCCGGACTGAGGGAAAATGGCATTGTGGTGTTGTTCTGAGCGTTAAAACGGTGCCAAGGCAGGCCGTTTTGATAAAATAGTGGATTGACCGACTGGCCACGGCCTGTGCGTGCCGCACGATGCCCAGTTGTCAACCGTCTACTATTTTACCGCCTCCGCTGCCAAATACCATGAGCCAACCATCTAATGTTTCTCTCTCCTACCGCGACGCCGGTGTCGATATCGATGCCGGTGACGCCCTGGTCGAAGCGATCAAACCTTTTGCCAAGCGCACCATGCGCGAAGGCGTGCTCGGCGGTATTGGCGGATTCGGCGCGCTGTTCGAAATCAGCAAGAAGTACAAGGAACCGGTCCTCGTGTCCGGCACCGACGGCGTCGGCACCAAGCTGAAGCTGGCGTTCGAGCTGAACCGCCACGACACGGTCGGCATCGACCTCGTCGCCATGAGCGTCAACGACATCCTCGTGCAGGGCGCCGAGCCGCTGTTCTTCCTGGATTACTTTGCCTGCGGCAAGCTGGACGTGCCGACCGCCACCGCCGTCGTGAAAGGCATCGCCGCCGGCTGCGAACAGGCCGGCTGCGCCCTGATCGGCGGTGAAACGGCCGAAATGCCGAGCATGTACCCGGACGGCGAATACGACCTGGCCGGCTTCGCCGTCGGCGCCGTGGAAAAATCGCAGATCATCGACGGCAGCAAGATCGCCCCGGGCGACGTCGTGCTGGGCCTGGCCTCGTCGGGCATCCATTCGAACGGCTACTCGCTGGTGCGCAAGATCATCGAAGTGTCGAAGCCGGACCTGGAAGCCGACTTCCACGGCCGCAAGCTGTCCGACGCGCTGATGCAGCCGACCCGCATCTACGTCAAGCCGCTGCTGGCGCTGATGCAGTCGATGGAAGTGAAGGGCCTCGTGCACATCACGGGCGGCGGCCTCGTCGAGAACATCCCGCGCGTGCTGGCCGACAACCTGACGGCCGTGCTCGACAGCAAGTCGTGGACCCTGCCGCCGCTGTTCCAGTGGCTGCAGCAGCACGGCGGCGTGGCCGACGCCGAGATGCACCGCGTGTTCAACTGCGGCATCGGCATGACCGTGATCGTCTCGAAGGAAAACGCGGACGCGGCCGAAGCCCAGCTGAAGGCAGCTGGCGAGACCGTCTACCGCATCGGCGAGATCCGCGCGCGCGGCGAAGGCCAGGCGCAGACGATTGTCGAATAAGCCTACCGCTTGCTGAGCAGTAGGGTGGGCACCCCGTGCCCACGCGGATGTATGCGGATTGCAAACGTCCGCGTGGGCGGAGGCCGCCCACCCTACATGGATAACGGGGCGCCGCGGCGCCCCGTTATCATTCCGGCGCCCGGATATGCTCCACCAGCCCCCGGCTCGCGCGCGGCGGCGGCGCCGTCACGAGGCTCACCAGCACGAGTCCCACCGCACCGGCAGGTACGCCGAACACGCCGGCCGAGATGGGCGCGATGTGGAACCAGACGCCCTCCAGGCTGCCGCCCAGCATCGGATTCGTGTGCAGCATGTAGTACGTGCACACGAGGAATCCGGTCGCCATGCCCGCGATCGCGCCCGCGAAATTGGCGCGCTTCCAGAACACGCCCGCGACCAGCGCCGGGAACATCGTCGATCCCGCGAGCGAGAACGCGGCGCCGACGAGCGACAGGATGTCGGCCGGCTTCTGCGACGCCACATAGGCGGCGATGAAGGCGACCGCCAGCAGCAGCAGCTTCGAGATCGTCACGCGCTTCTGCGTCGAGGCGCCCGGGTCGACGATCTTGAAATAGATGTCGTGCGACAGCGCGTTCGAGATCGCCAGCAGCAGGCCGTCCGCCGTGGACAGCGCCGCCGCCAGGCCGCCGGCCGCGACGAGGCCCGAGATCACGTACGGCAGCCCGCCGATCTCGGGCGTGGCCAGGGTGAGCACGTCGCCGTCGATCGCGACCTCGGCCAGCTGCACGATGCCGTCGCCGTTGACGTCGACGATGCTGATCAACGGGTTCGACTTGTCGACGTTGGCCCAGTACGAGACCCAGGTCGGCAGCGTATCGTAGCTGGTGCCGACGACGGCCGTATAGATGTCGTACTTGGCGAGCACGGCCAGCGCCGGCATCGTCAGGTAGATCAGCAGGATGAAGAACAGCGTCCAGAACACCGATACGCGCGTCTCGTGCACCGACGGCGTCGTGTAGGCGCGCATCAGGATGTGCGGCAGGGCGGCCGTGCCGAACATCAGGCAGAACACGAGGGCGAGGAAGTTGTTGCGGCGGATGTCGGATTGCTGCCGGGTCTTGCCGGGGAACGGTTCCGCGTGCGGCTCGGGCGGCTGGGCGCGCGCCAGGTTGGCGGCGCGCAGGTCGCCCCACACGTGCGCGGCTTCTTCCGCCGTGCGCGGATAGTCCAGCAGCGCGCGCTCGGCGCTTCTGACCTCGCCCAGCGGCGCGTTGCGGCCGCGCGCCGCGTCCAGGCGGCGCTGCGCCGCGATCTTGCCCGCTTCCCAGGAATGGGGCAGGTCGGCCACGCGCGCGCCGTATTCGTCGGCGCGGGCGCGAAAAACGGCGCGCACCTGGGCTTCGCGCGGGTCCGCCGCCAGCTGGGCCTCGCGCTTGGCCAGCTTGGGCAGCACGGAGCCGTACGCGACCTGCGGCACCGGATTGCCGGCGAATTTTGCGGACAGCCAGATCGTCGGGATCAGGAAGGCGACGAGGATGATGATGTATTGCGCCACCTGCGTCCACGTGATGGCGCGCATTCCGCCGAGGAACGAGCACACGAGGATACTGGCCAGGCCGAGGAAGATGCCGACCGAGAAATCGACGCCCGTGAAGCGCGACGCGATCAGGCCCACGGCGTAGATCTGCGCGACGACGTACGTGAACGAGACGATGATGGTGGCGCCCACGGCCAGTGCGCGCACGAGGTTGCCGCGCCGCGCATCGTCGCCTTCACCGTCGCCGCCGTAGCGCGCCGCGAGGAAGTCGGGGATCGTGTACTGGGCGAAGCGGCGCAGATAGGGCGCGATCAGCAGCGCGACGAGGCAGTAGCCGCCCGTCCAGCCCATCACGTAGGCGAGGGCGTCGAAGCCGTGCAGGTACAAGGTGCCGGCGAGGCTGATGAAGCTGGCCGCCGAGATCCAGTCGGCCGCCGTCGCCATGCCGTTGAACAGCGCCGGCACCCTGCGTCCCGCCACGTAGTACTCGGACACGTTCGACGTGCGGCTGACGACGCCGATGATCGCGTACAGGACGATCGTCGCAAACATGTACAGGTGCCCGATCCACTGGCGCGGCATCCCTTCGTTTTCCAGGATCGCGAGCGCGCCGAGGAACAGGCCGAAGCACAGCGTGAACCACAGGTAGTAGCGCGCCAGGCGGTGGAAATAGCTGCGCGTCTTCGCCTTCGTGGAGGTTGCAGTGGGTGGAGCGGCGCCCGTCATGGCCGTTCCTCCAGCATGCGTATGAAATCGCGGTCGAGGATGCGCATGCGCCAGGCGTACGCGCCGATGATGCACAGATAGGTCAGCGACGCACCCTGGGCCGCGAGGTAGAACGACAGCTGCCAGCCGAACACGGACAGGTGCGCGAGGTCGCGCGCGAAGAACACGGTGCAGAAGGTCGTGGCCAGCCATAGTGCGAGCAGCAGCGCGACCAGGCGGCGCGCGCGCGCCCAGTGCGCGGCGCGTGCGGCATAGACCCGCTGCAGGCGGTCGGGTTGGGGATCAGAGGAAGAGGCGGTCGCGGTCGGCATCGGGTACGAGCGTGGCGGATGGCGGGAAGGTCAGCCGGAACAGGCTGCCCGGGAATTTTTTGTGCGTGCTGCGCGGGTTGTTGAAGATCTCGATCCCGGCGCCGTGCTGCTGCGCGATCTCGCGCACGATGGCGAGGCCCAGGCCGGAACCGGACGCGCTCGAACCGAGGATGCGGTAGAAGCGCTCGAACACGCGGTGGCGCTCGGATGGCGCGATGCCGGGGCCGGTGTCCTCGACTTCCAGCAGGGCCTGGTCGCCGTGGCCGATATTCGTTCCGCGCACGCGCACGGTGACGCTGCCCTGGGGCGGCGTGTAGCGCAGCGCGTTGTCGATCAGGTTCGACAACAGCTCGCGCAGCATCATCGCATTGCCGGCGATTTCCGGCGGGTGGCCGATGACTTCGTAGCCGAGGTCGATCTCGTGCGCGAACGAGGCCTGCACCCAGTCCTGCACGACGTCGCGTGCCAGAGCCGCGAGGTCGAGCGGTGCCAGCGCCAGGCCGGCGTGCGGCTGGTTCTCGGCACGGGCCAGCGCCAGCAGCTGGTTCACGAGGCGCGTGGCCGATTCCGAACTCTTGGCCAGCTGTTCCAGCGAGCGGTGGATCTCGTTCGGATCGACCTGGCGCAGCGCGAGTTCCGACTGCATGCGCATGCCCGCCAGCGGCGTCTTCATCTGGTGCGCGGCGTCGGCGATGAAGCGCTTCTGCGCGGCGATCGTGTGTGCCAGGCGCGCCAGCATGTCGTTCAACGAGCCGACCAGCGGCGAGATCTCTTCCGGCACCTGGCGCGAATCGATCGGCGACAGATCGTCCGGCGGGCGCGCCCGGATGCGTTCCTGCAGCTGTGCCAGCGGCGACAGCCCGCGCGACAGGGCGAACCAGACGAGGGCCAGGATCACGGGCAGGATGATGAACTGCGGCAGGATCACGCCCTTGATGATCTCGTTGGCCAGCTGCGCCCGTTTTTCCAGCGTCTCCGCCACCTGCACGAGGGCGAGGCGCGGATCCTCGCTGGCGTCCAGCAGCGGCTGCAGGTTGACCCAGGCATAGGCGACGCGCACCGGCGTGCCGTGCAGGCTCTCGGTGCGGAAATGCACGCGGCCGCTGCGTTCGGCGTCGTCGGCGTTCGGCAGCGGCAGGTCGCGGTCGCCGTCGACGATCTCGCCGCGCGGGCCGCTGATCTGGAAATACACGCTGTCGACGTCGTCGGCGCGCAGGATGTCGCGCGCGGTGCCGGGCAGGCGCGCGACCACTTTACCGTCCACTTCCTTCACCTGCTGCGCGAGCACGGTGACGCTGTCCTCCAGCGCGTGGTCGAACGGCTGGTTCGCGATCGACTTCGCGACGAGGTAGGTGATCGCGATGCTCATCGGCCACAGCAGCAGCAGCGGCGCCAGCATCCAGTCGAGGATCTCGCCGAACAGCGAGTGCTGGATGCTTTCTTCCGGCTCGGGTTGCGCCGGGACGTACAGCGGTTCGAGCGGCTCCGGGACCGGCAGCGGATCGGACGACGGATCCGGCCCGGCGGCGCGCTGCCTGAATCGTTTCACTTGTGGCTGCTGGCCGAATCCGCGCTCTTGCGGGCGCCGTCGCGGACATTGTCACGCGGACTGTCCGAATAGCGTTCGAGGCAGTAACCGAGGCCGCGCACGGTGGCGATGCGGATGCCGCCCGTCTCGATCTTCTTGCGCAGGCGGTGCACGTAGACTTCGATGGCGTTGTTCGACACTTCCTCGCCCCATTCGCACAGGTGGTCGACCAGCTGCTCCTTGGAGACGAGGCGCCCGGTGCGCGCGAGCAGGATCTCCAGCAGGCCCAGCTCGCGCGCGGACAGGTCGAGCATCTGGTCGTTGATGTAGGCGCTGCGGCCGACCTGGTCGTACACGAGCGGGCCGTGGCGGATCACGGTGGAGCCGCCGCCCTGGCCGCGGCGGGTGAGGGCGCGCACGCGCGCTTCCAGCTCGGACAGGGCGAACGGCTTGGGCATGTAGTCGTCGGCGCCGGCGTCGAGGCCGCCCACGCGCTGCTCGATGGAGTCGGCCGCGGTGAGGATCAGCACGGGCAGCAGCGAGCCGCGCGCGCGCAGGCGGCGCAGCACGTCCAGGCCGGAGAGGCGGGGCAGGCCGAGATCGAGGATCAGGAGGTCGAATTCCTGGGTGGACAGTGCCGTGTCGGCGTCCTGGCCGTTCTTCACGCAGTCGATCGCGTAGCCGGACTGGCGCAACGAGCGCGTCAATCCGTCAGCGAGCACGCTGTCATCTTCGGCAAGTAAAATACGCATCACACTCTCCCGGTTTTCATCTTTGGACGTTGTTGTTTCGTATATTGTGTTGGATATTGCGTAACAAGTCGAATCGGTCAACGGAATGTCACACGACTGTAAATAGCGCTTGCCAAAACCACTGGATTTTTATACAGTACTTCTTATTGAAATCGCGCGAGCGGCCCACACCTTGGTTCACTCTAGGACAGAAAGAAAGTTATGGACGACAAGAAATCCGCAGTAAACGCATCCGAGAAGGGCAAAGCGCTGGCAGCGGCCCTCGCACAGATCGAAAAGCAATTTGGTAAAGGCTCGGTGATGCGCATGGACGCCAACGCGCCCGTCGAGGAGGTGCAAACCGTCTCGACCGGCTCGCTGGGCCTGGACATCGCTCTCGGCGTCGGCGGCCTGCCGCGCGGCCGTATCGTCGAGATCTACGGTCCTGAATCGTCGGGCAAGACGACGCTGACCCTGCAGACCATCGCCCAGATGCAGAAGATGGGTGGTACCTGCGCGTTCATCGACGCCGAACACGCCCTCGACGTGACCTATGCGCAAAAGCTGGGCATCAAGCTGGACGAGCTGCTGATCTCGCAGCCGGACACCGGTGAACAGGCGCTGGAAATCACGGACGCCCTCGTGCGCTCGGGCAGTGTCGACATGGTGGTCATCGACTCGGTGGCGGCACTGACGCCGCGCGCCGAGATCGAAGGCGACATGGGCGATTCCCTGCCGGGCCTGCAGGCCCGCCTGATGTCGCAGGCGCTGCGCAAGCTGACCGCATCGATCAACCGTACGAACACCCTGGTGATCTTCATTAACCAGATCCGTATGAAGATCGGCGTCATGTTCGGCAGCCCGGAAACGACGACCGGCGGTAACGCGCTGAAGTTCTACGCCTCCGTGCGCCTGGACATCCGCCGTACCGGCTCGATCAAGACCGGCGACGAGGTGATCGGTAACGAAACCAAGGTCAAGGTTGTCAAGAACAAGATCGCGCCGCCGTTCAAGGAAGCGCACTTCGACATCCTGTACGGCGAAGGCACGTCGCGCGAAGGCGAGATCATCGACCTGGGCGTGGACAACAAGATCGTCGAGAAGTCGGGTTCGTGGTACAGCTATAACGGCGAACGCATCGGCCAGGGCAAGGACAATGCCCGTATCTTCCTGAAAGAGCGCCCAGCCCTGGCACGCGAGATCGAAAACAAGGTCCGCGCCGCCCTCGGCGTGCGTGAACTGCCGCCGGCCCCGGCCGGTGACGGTGCCGCCCAGCTGGCAGCCGTTGGCGACGACGAGTAATCGTTGGTGCAGGGTTGGGCAACTGAGCCGGCAACTGGGAGGTTGCGCGCATGAGGCAACCTCTCAGCCTGAAGGCCCGCGCGTTGAAGTATCTGTCGACGCGCGAGCACAGCCGGCTCGAACTGGGCCGCAAGCTGGCCCGGTATGCCGAGGAGGGCGACGACGTCGAAGCCCTCCTCGATTTCCTCGAAAAGAACAACTGGCTGTCGCAGGAGCGTTTTGCCGAATCGCTCGTGCACCGGCGTGCCGGTCGCTACGGCAACAGCCGCGTGCTCTCCGAACTGCAGCAGCACGGCGTCAAGGGCGACGCCCTCGACGAGCTGAAGTCCGGGCTGAAGGAATCCGAAACCGCACGGGCCCGTGAAGTCTGGCGCCGTAAATTCGGCAGGGTGCCGCAGGATGCCGAAGAGCGCAGTAAACAAATGCGGTTCCTGCTGCAGCGCGGTTTTTCCCAAAGCGCGGTACGCGCCGCGCTCAAGGGTGGTGGTGACGACGAGGACGACATCGTCTGATGCTGGCTGGTGCCGAAGGCGCGCCGACCGTCATCCGTTCATCCGATCTTCGAGGCTGTGACGGCCGACTGATCTCATCATTGTGAATATCCGACTGTCGCCGTGTTTATGACAGTCCAGCTGCGCCAACATGGTGCAAATTTGCGCTTTCGGCATCTCAAGTTCACAACATCTCCCTGCATCTTCCCTTCAAAAACCCTTGTGTAACCGGGGAAACGGTGCACAGGCCATCACCCTGTGCTAAACTTTCATGGTTTAAGCAGCGCCGCAAGAGCGGTTGTTGCCGTAGAAGCTGCGGCAACGTGCATCAGGCACAACGGCTGCAAATTTTTTCGCCGCATACCGGCATTTGGTGTTTATGCCCCTGTCTCCTCCCGCTCCGCGTAAGCCAAGGCACACGCGCGCCATTACCGTCGAAGCGTACGCGCGCGACGATGGCCTGTGGGACCTCGACGCCTGCATCCGCGACACCAAGACGCATGACATCACCTTGCCTTCCGGTTCCCGTCCGGGTGGCTTGCCAGTGCACGATCTCAAGCTGCGCGTGACCATCGACCGCGACATGACCATCGTCGACGCCGAAGCCGCGTCCGATGCCGTACCCTATCCCGGTTTCTGCGACACGATCGCTCCCGCCTATAAAAAGCTGATCGGCTTGTCGCTGTTGAAACATTTCCGATTGCATCTGAAGGACCGCCTGTCCGGGGTACTCGGCTGCACCCACCTGACCGAACTCGCGCAAGTCCTGCCCACCGCGGCAATCCAGGCCTTCGCCGACGACGCGATGGCCAACCGCTCGGACGACGTCTCGACCGAGCGGCCTTACGAACTGGACCGCTGCCACGCGTTGCGCCTCGATGGCCCTGCCGTCGAGACGTATTACCCGCGCTGGGCGCTCAAGGCGGTGCCGGGGTAGTGTTGTCCGGAGTAGACTCCGGCTTTGTCGCTTTATTTTTAAACCGCATTTCTAAACTACATCAGTAACAGAAGAAGGGAAGCCAGCATGAAAATCCATGAGTATCAGGGCAAAGAGATCCTCCGAAAATTCGGAGTGACCGTTCCGCGCGGCATTCCGTGCGACTCGGTCGACGGCGCTGTCAAGGCAGCTGAAGAGCTGGGCGGCCCGGTCTGGGTGGTCAAGGCMCAGATCCATGCYGGCGGCCGCGGCAAGGGCGGCGGCGTGAAAGTTGCCAAGTCGCTGGACCAGGTGCGCGAATACGCGAACCAGATCCTGGGCATGCARCTGGTSACCCACCAGACCGGTCCGGAAGGCCAGAAAGTCCGCCGCCTGCTGATCGAAGAAGGCGCCGACATCAAGAAAGAACTGTACGTGTCGCTGGTTACCGACCGCGTCACCCAGAAAGTCGTGCTGATGGCCTCGTCGGAAGGCGGCATGGACATCGAAGAAGTCGCGCACAGCAATCCGGAAAAGATCCACAACGTCGTGATCGACCCGAAGATCGGCCTGACCGACGCGGACGCCGACGACGTCTCGCGCAAGATCGGCGTGCCGGAAGGCTCGATCGCCGCTGCGCGCGCGAACCTGCAAGGCCTGTACAAAGCGTACTGGGAAACCGACGCATCGCTGGCTGAAATCAACCCGCTGATCCTGACCGGCGACGGTAAAGTGGTCGCCCTGGACGCCAAGTTCAACTTCGACGCGAACGCCCTGTTCCGTCATCCGGAAATCGTCGCCTACCGCGACCTGGACGAAGAAGATCCGGCCGAAGTCGAAGCATCGAAATTCGACCTGGCTTACATTTCGCTGGACGGTAACATCGGCTGCCTCGTGAACGGCGCCGGCCTGGCCATGGCGACCATGGACACCATCAAGCTGTTTGGCGGCGAACCGGCCAACTTCCTGGACGTGGGCGGCGGCGCAACGGCCGAGAAGGTCACCGAAGCCTTCAAGATCATGCTGAAGAACCCGGGCCTGAAAGCCATCCTGGTCAACATCTTCGGCGGCATCATGCGTTGCGACGTGATCGCCGAAGGCGTGATCACCGCTTCGAAGGCCGTGTCGCTGCAAGTGCCGCTGGTCGTGCGCATGAAGGGCACCAACGAAGACCTGGGCAAGAAAATGCTGGCCGACTCCGGCCTGCCGATCATCTCGGCCGACACCATGGAAGACGCAGCGAAGCAGGTCGTTGCTGCTGCAGCTGGCCAAGCTTAATTCGCGAAGGAAATAAAATGTCGATTCTGATTAACAAAGACACCAAAGTCATCACCCAAGGTATCACCGGCAAGACCGGCCAATTCCACACCCGCATGTGCCGCGACTACGCGAACGGCCGCGAAGCCTTCGTCGCAGGCGTGAACCCGAAGAAAGCCGGTGAGGACTTCGAGGGTATCCCCATCTTCGCGAGCGTCAAGGAAGCCAAGCAGGAAACCGGCGCAACCGTGTCGGTCATCTACGTCCCGCCCGCAGGCGCCGCCGCCGCCATCTGGGAAGCCGTGGAAGCCGAGCTGGACCTGGCCATCTGCATCACCGAAGGCATCCCCGTCCGTGACATGATGGAAGTCAAGGACCGCATGGCCAAGGCCGGTTCGAAGACCCTGCTGCTGGGTCCGAACTGCCCGGGTCTGATCACCCCGGACGAAATCAAGATCGGCATCATGCCGGGCCACATCCACAAGAAAGGCCGCATCGGCGTCGTGTCCCGTTCTGGCACGCTGACGTACGAAGCCGTCGGTCAGCTGACCGCGCTGGGCCTGGGCCAGTCGTCGGCAGTCGGCATCGGTGGCGACCCGATCAACGGTCTGAAGCACATCGACGTGATGAAGATGTTCAACGACGATCCGGACACGGACGCCGTCATCATGATCGGTGAGATCGGCGGCCCGGACGAGGCCAACGCCGCTTACTGGATCAAGGACAACATGAAGAAGCCGGTCGTCGGCTTCATCGCCGGCGTCACCGCGCCGCCGGGCAAGCGCATGGGCCACGCCGGTGCGCTGATCTCGGGCGGTGCCGACACGGCACAAGCCAAGCTGGAAATCATGGAAGCCTGCGGTATCAAGGTCACCAAGAACCCGTCGGAAATGGCCCGTCTGCTGAAGGCGATGCTGTAATCCTGCGGATTCGCATCCAATGAAACGGGACGCTGCACGCAGCGTCCCGTTTTTTTTCGTCTGCGCTGGCACGACAGGCTGACAATTTTTGTCGCAACTCAACAGAATCCGTCGTGCTGACAATTTTCGCCATGCCAGGGTGACAAAAATTGTCATGCAGCAAGGCAAAAAACACACGAAAACCCACAATTCGATGTCGCCGTACTAACGATTCCGTACGGAAACGTCCTGGCACGCCGATTGCATAGTGTAAAGGGCAGAAGCAAGCAGTACCAGATACGAAGTACCCCTTTAATTTTTGCAGTACCTACCTGGAGAAACATCATGAAAGCACCGAAAATCGTCAAGAAAGCCCAAGCCGGCTTCACCCTGATCGAACTGATGATCGTTGTCGCGATCATCGGTATCCTGGCCGCCGTGGCGATCCCGGCATACCAGGACTACGTCGCCAAGTCGAAGTTCGCCGCTGCACTGGGTGAAGTTTCGGCAGGCAAGACCGGCTTCGAAGTCAAACTGAACGAAGGCGCGACGCCGTCCAAGCCGGAAGACGTCGGCCTGTCGGCCACCGCAACCGCCAACTGCTCGAAGTTCGACGTGGACGGCACCACCCTGACGTGCACGATCGTCGGCGGCCCGTCGAGCGTCGCAACAGAAAAGATCGTCCTGACCCGCAATACCGACGGCGGCTGGACCTGCGCAGCGACCGTCAAGCAGAAGCTGATCGGCACCGCGGGCGTCTGCGTCGGCCAGAGCTAATCGGACATCGTCTGCTGACGATCCCTGTAAATGCCGCTCAGTGTAAGCTGAGCGGCATTTTTCATTTTCTTCGACCATGACAACGACGACTGTAACCGCCAAGCTTGACGACCATCCCACCTGGAAGCGGATCGCAGCGGTCGCTTGGCCGCTGTCTTTGATCGTTGTTTTGGGAATCAATTTCTTGAGCAGGAATGGACACGATGAACAGCGTATCCATGAAATAGCGTTCCTGCTGCTCGCGGGATTCGTCCTCGTTCTCGCCAGATCCCGTGGGCTGATGACATTCCTCGGCGCCTCCAGGGGCGGCCGCGCGCTGGCCCTGTTTTTCGCGTATGGCACCGCTTCGGCCACGATGGCCCATTCGCCCGCCTACGCCGGGGTCGAGGTGGCGATGTTCGTGCTGTTGCTGGCCAGCGCACTGGCGATTGCCGACCAGATCCAACGCGGCGGCATCCGGCTGATGCGGATTGCGCTGCAGGCGCTCGGTTGCGCGGCCACGCTGCACGCGGTCCGGATCATCGTCAACTACTGTGCGTCCTTTGCGCTGGACACCAATCTCGAACCGATGGACTTTGCGCCCGGCTTCAGCCATATCCGCTTTTTCAACCATACGCAGACGGTGTTACTCCCTCTGCTCGTTCTTCTTTACTGCCTCACGTCACCGGTTTCCCGCCTGCGTTACCTGTGGTTCACACTGATCTCACTCTGGTGGTTGAGCATATTCGCCACCACGGGCCGTGGCAGCCTGACGGGGCTTGCGGCCGGCGCGATGCTCGCCGCGATCGTCATGCGGCGTTCCGCAGCCGCTTACCTGAAGGTATTTGCGTTGACTTTCGCAACCGGTATCGCCATGTATGTCGTCTTTCTCGTCATCGTACCGGTGCTTGCCGGACATGCCGTCTTCGGCGCCTTCGAATTTGCCCTCGAACGCAGCAAGAGCGATCCTTCGAGCATGCGATTTTATATATGGGGGAACGCGCTTGAACTGATCCGCCAGCATCCCTGGTTCGGTGTCGGCCCCATGCATTTCGCCCACGATGCCCTCCGTTTCCGCTGGGCGGCACATCCGCACGACTGGGGACTGCAGATTGCGGCCGAGTGGGGGCTGCCGGCGCTGCTGTTGCTCTGCTTCGCGCTGTTTCAAGGCATGCGTGCGCTGGTGCGTTCACGGGCAGGCGTGGCATCCATCGAGAGCGGCGGGATGGTGTTGCCGGCATTGCTGGTCAGTGGCGCCGCAGTGCTCGTCGACGGTCTGGTGTCGGGCCTGATCGCGATGCCGCAAAGCCAACTGGCAATCGCCTTGTACCTGGGATTTGCCATTGCCTGGGTACGCATGAGCGCCCCCGCAGAGCGGCCGCGGCCCACGGCCGGGGTGGCAATGCGGTTCGCCAACGTACTGGTCCTTCTGGTCGCACTGGTCAGCCTGGCCGAGGGCGTGTACCCCGACGTTACGGATTTGATCAATGACGGTACGCCAAACGCCGCCGTGAACCGCGGCCTGCGCTGGCCGCGCCTGTGGGAGCTCGGTTTTTTCTGAGCTGCTACACGATCTTCTGCCGATCCGCCAGCAACGCCTCATACGTCATGTTCTGCAACAACGTGTAGTGCGCCGGATTCAGACTCGTGAACTGCACACCGTAAGCATAGCCCTCGGCCTGTTCCGCTCCGCTGGACAGCGCGCTGATGTTGCGCACAACCGCACGCGCGCGGACCCGGACCTCCTGGTTGTTGGGCGGTGCCTGCAGGATGAATTCCAGGTCGAATTCGTCCTCATCCTGCGGAAGACTCTTCTGTGATGCGATGCGTGCGCCGTTCACGCTCAGGTTGGTCACGAGACACTCCACGGCCGGCACGGCACCGCTGGCCGGGATGATGCGGGCGGGAATGTCGACCTTGACCCGCATCGCCGTGCGCAGGCTCGTGCCCTGGATCGAGTCCGGGAACGAGATATGGGCATACAGCAGCGGCCGGCCGAAGACCCGCTCGACCGTGCATGCGAACGAGCACACGTGAATGCCCGAGAACACGCGCATGGTCAGGCGCTCGCCTTCCACCAGCGGGATCGGCGCGCCGTTATCCGTTGGGATCTTGACGATCATGTACTCGTCCTTCACCCAGCCGATCAGCGTGGAAAAGTGCTGCACGGGTTTCAGGCGCCGGTGCGTGATGAACTGGAGGCGAACGCCGACCTGCAGGTTCATCGACTCGAATTCGAATTCCTGAGGTTTCGGTTCACGTTCCGCTTGCTGGTCGTTCATGATCATCCTTTGCTTCGTGCCAATAGTAGCACTGTGGCAATTTTTTGGGCGACGCCGCGTGGCTTACTGTTTCAGGTACGCATCCAGCCAACCGAGGACGGTGTGATGCCACAGCACCGAATTGGCRGGTTTCAGGACCCAATGGTTCTCGTCCGGGAAGACGAGCAGCTTGCTCTCGATGCCGCGGCGTTGCAGCGCGGTGAACGTGGACAGGCCCTGGGTCGTCGGGATGCGGAAGTCGAGATCGCCCTGCACGACGAGCATCGGCGTCTTCCACTTGTTCACGTGCAGCACCGGGTTGAAGCGCTCATGCTTTTCCGGCACGGCGAAATACGGACCGCCGTTTTCCCAGTCGGTGAACCATAGTTCTTCGGTGGAATACGCCATGCCGCGGGTGTCGAACACGCCGTCGTGGTTGACGATGCATTTGAAGCCGTCCGACCAGTTACCCTCGATCCAGTTCATCATGTAGCCGCCGTACGAGGCGCCCAGCGCGCACGCGCGCGAGCGGTCCAGCCAGTCGTACTTTGCCACGGCCGCGGCCAGGCCTTTTTTCAGGTCGTCGAATGGCTTGCCGCCCCAGTCGCCGCTGATGGCGTCCGTGAATTTCTGGCCGTAGCCGGTCGAGCCATGGAAATCGATGAACACGGTGGCGTAGCCCGCGCCCGCATACACCTGCGGGTTCCAGCGGTAGCTCCAGGCATTGCCGAAGCTTCCCTCCGGGCCGCCGTGCACGAGGAACGCGATCGGGTATTTCTTGCCCGGTTCATAGTTCCATGGTTTCATCACGTGGCCATAGACGGTGTCGCCGTTCGCGCCCTTGAACGAGAACTGCTCGTAATCTCCCCAGCGCACATCTGTCAGTTTCTCTTCGTTCAAGTGGGTCAGCTGCGTCGGCTTGTTGCTGCCCAGCTGCATGCTGAACAATTGTGCGCCCGAGGCCAGGTTCGTCTGCGTATAGGCGACCGTGTTGCCGCGCACGTCGAAGCCGCCGATGGCGCCCTTGTCCGTCAGCGGCGCGACTTTGCCGCTGGCCACGTCGATGGCGAACAGGCGGTGCTGGCCGATGTCTTCGGCGTCGGCGACCAGGGTCTTGCCGTCGGCTGTCCACCGGATGCCGCCCGGCGAGCGGTCCCAGCTCTCGGCCACGTTGCGCTTATTGCCGGTGGCGAGGTCGAGCAGCACGATGTGGTAGCGGTCCGCCTCGAAGCCGGGACGGGTCATGGCGAGATAGGCGAGGGTGCGGCCGTCCGGCGAGAACACGCTTTTCGTGTCCCAGGCGTTATTGTCGACCGTCAGGTTACGCGGCGTGCCGCCGGTCGCCGGTACCGCATACAGGTCGAAGTTGGTCGACCACGCTTCCGTCTTGCCGGCGATGCGCACCGAGAACACGACGGTCTTGCCGTCGGGGCTGAAACGGAATTCCTCGCGGTCGCCGAACGGTTTCGACGGCACGTCGCCGTCGAGCGAGCCCGACAGGCTGACGGGCGTGCCGGTCACGCGGCCGGCAGGTTCCAGCGGCGCCGAGTACAGCACGGCGTTGCGGCCGTCGGCCCACGTGTCCCAGTGGCGCACGAACAGGCGGTCGTAGACCTTGCCGCTGGCTTTGTCTTTCTCTTTGGCGTCCAGGCGCGCCTTCGTGCAGGCGAGGTCGGCGCAGTCGCGGAACACGGCCATGCTGAGCAGCATGCGGTCACCCGTCGGCGCGACGCGGAAGGCATCGACGTCGAGGGGCAGGTCCGTCACACGCACGGCCTCGCCACCCGCTGCCGGCACGCGCCAGACCTGGGACGAACCCGAGCGCGACGAGATGAAATAGATCGCGTCGCCGTTCGGCGACCATTCCGGATCCGTGCTGCTGGCGGTGTCCGACGTCAGGCGTTGCGGCGCAGGATGGGCGGCGCGCAGATCGACCAGGTACAGGTCGGTATGGCCGCGGTTCTTGCCCATGTCGGTCGTGCGCACCGTGTAGA
>NZ_JBFUDR010000003.1:0-59476 GCF_056404615.1 Massilia sp. P2_C2
CGCCGAGGACGGCCGCGGCGAGAACGGCGGCCGATTGCAGGCACTCGTCGTGGCGCAGCGCGCGGCGCGCGCGCCACAGCGCCACCAGCGCGAGCGGTGCGGCCGGGAGCGCGATCCAGGGCAGGTTGCGCGACCAGAACCAGTGATCGTGCGGAGCGCCGAGCAGCGGTACGGAAAAGCCGACGAAACGCCCGATATTGTTCAGCCAGAACCAGTCGTGGAACAGCGCGGGCGAGCGCAGCCAGAGCATGACCGGCCACAGCGTCAGCCAGGGCAGCGCGGCCAGCAGCGCGACGAGCAGCGTGCGCGCATAGGCACGCGTGCGCCAGCGCGCGAAACACAGCGGCAGCAGCAGCGCGGCCAGGCCGAACACGCCGGGCGCCAATAAACCCTTGCCGAGGAAACCGATGCCGACGCCAAGCCCGACCTGCAGCCCGCTGGCGATGGGCCGGGTGCGCCAGTACGGCAGGCCCGCCATGCCGACCGCGATCCCGGCGAGCAGCGCGAGATCGGTCAGCATCAGGTGCGCAAAGGCTGCCAGCCCGAGGCAGGCGAGCAGCACGAGCACGGTCGTGCGGCCGAACTGCGCGTCTACCCAGCGCCGGCCGCACTGGGCCATGGCCGCGCAGGTCAACAGGATGAACAAGCCGACGGCCAGGCGCGCGCCGTCGTGCTGTGCGAGCACGGGCGCGGTCGCCGCCGCCAGCGCGCCCGCGACCCAGTAGAACAGCGGCGGCTTTTCCATGAACGGTTCGCCCGCCACGCGGGGCACGAGGGCGTCACCGGTGGCCAGCATGTTGTGGACGATGTCCATGATGTACGCCTCGTCCTGCTTCCACGGCGCATGCCCCGCCAGCCCCGGCAGGGCATACAGGACGACCAGCAGGAGGAAGGCCCACGTGCGGGTGCCGAGCACGAAGCGGCGCCCGAGGCGCGGCCCGGTCGCCTGCGCATCGTCGGGCGCGGGCCGTGCTGTCCGGGTCCGCAGCGAAACGAGCTCGTCGAGTTCGGGCGGCGTGTTGGTCATGGCGGTCGTCCTGGTCGGAGGCTGTTCCGGTAAAACGGTACATATGCTAGGGCTGTAGACAGGATATGACGCAGACGCAACTCAGCGCAATGCTCACGCACTTCCGGACGGGCATCGGGCAGTGTGCGCACGACAAAATGGTCGGGGTGACGGTTTCGTGATTCGACGCCGATTCGACGCCGGATGGATGAGCAGGTTCGGGGGAGGGCGCGGCCTGGGGCGGCAGGCCGGGGGCGGATCAGGGGTCTTCAGGAATGCACGGTACCGCGCGACCGGCGGCTGAGCGGTCGTCGTAGCGGCAGCTTACGCTCGGCCATTTTCTTCGCCATGAATTTTTCCAGCTTAGGGAAGGTCAGCGAGCGTTCTCCGCAATCACTGCAAAGAATGTACTCGCTGCCCCACAGGAGCCGCATCAAGGGAGTACGCGCGATCCGGCGTACGCAGGTAGAACCGCATTGGGGACAGGGGGCCATGGTAATAACGAATCAATTAAGAAAAGAACAATCCAATCCACCTTAGCAGGTGTGACCGCCATGCACAGTGCGTTAGCGCACGTAACGCGCCGACCGACGGGAGGATTCACGGTGGGAAATGACTGCCCCGGGCCGCTAGTCGGGCCCGTTACGTGATGCCGTCCAGGCCTCAAGCCTGGACGGGAACGTGATCAGACCACCGACCCCAGCTTAAAGATCGGCAAATACATCGCCACGACGAGGCCACCGATCACCACGCCCAGGATCACCATGATCATGGGTTCCATCAGCGACGACAGCGCTTTGACGGCCTCGTCCACTTCTTCCTCGTAGAAGTCGGCCACCTTGCCCAGCATGCCGTCCAGCGCGCCGGATTCCTCGCCGATCGCGACCATTTGCGTGACCATGTTCGGGAAGACATTGGCATTCTGCATGGCGACCRTCAGGCTCGTGCCCGTGCTGACCTCGGTCTGGATTTTCCTGGTCGCCTCGAGGTAGACGTTGTTGCCGGATGCGCCGCCGACGGAGTCCAGCGCTTCCACGAGCGGCACGCCGGCCGCGAACATCGTCGCGAGCGTACGGGTCCAGCGGGCGATCGTCGCCTTGCGGATGACCTCGCCGAACACCGGCAGGCGCAGCAGGATGCGGTCCATCGCCTGCTGCATCTTGAGCGAGCGGCGCCACGCCTGGAAGAAGAAGTACAGCGCGGCGAAGATCGCGGGGAAGATAACCCACGCCCATTGCACGACGAAGTCGGAGATGCCCATCACGATCAGGGTCGGGGCCGGCAGGTTCGCGCCGAAGCTGGAGAACACGGATTTGAATGCCGGCACCACCCAGATCATGATCACGGCCGTGACGATGAAGGCGATGGCCAGGATCGCGCACGGGTACATCAGCGCACCCTTGATCTTGCTCTTCAGCGCAAGCGTCTTTTCCTTGTAGATCGCCAGGCGCGTCAGCAGGTCTTCGAGGATACCGGCCTGTTCGCCGGCACCGACGAGGTTGCAGAACAGCGGGTCGAAATACAGCGGGTATTTACGGAAAGCGTTGTTCAGGCTGGTGCCCGTCTCGATGTCCGCGCGCAGGTCCATGATCAGCTTGGACATCGACGGGTTCGCATGGCCCTTGCCGACGATGTCGAACGATTGCAGCAGCGGCACGCCGGCCTTCATCATCGTGGCCAGCTGGCGCGTAAACAGCGTGAGGTCCTTGTCCTGGATCTTCTTGCCGCTGCGATAGACCTTCTTTTTGACCTTGGTCACCATGATGCCCTGGCGGCGCAGGGTCACGTTCACGATGGTCTCGCCGCCGGCGCGCATTTCGCCGCGCACTTGCTTGCCGTTCTTGTCCTTGCCTTCCCAGGCGAAGATGTATTCCTTGACTTGCGCGCTGGCGCCGCTGCGCGGCCGGGCCGATGTGGTTGCCATGTTGGATCCTTATTCGTTCGTGCAGCCGAGCACTTCTTCAAGACTCGTGAGTCCTTGCTTCACCTTCATGAGGCCCGAGCGGCGCAGCGAGTTCACGCCCTCGGCCTCGGCCTGGGCGGCGATCTCCATTGCGTTGCCGTTCGCCAGGATCAATGCCTCGATCGCCGGCGTGATCGGCATGATCTGGTAGATACCCACGCGGCCCTTGTAGCCGGAGCCGAGGCAGCGCTCGCAGCCGATGGGGCCGTAGGGTTTCCAATCGCCGTCCAGGTCGCCGTCGCGGAAGCCCGCCGCCTTCAGCGTGTCGCGCTGGATATCGAGCGGCTGCTTGCATGTGCACAGGCGGCGCGCGAGGCGCTGTGCCGTGATCAGGATCACGGACGAGGCGATGTTGAAAGGCGCCACGCCCATGTTCATCAAGCGGGTCAAGGTGGACGGCGCGTCATTCGTGTGCAGGGTGGAAAACACCATGTGGCCCGTCTGCGCGGCCTTGATCGCGATGTCGGCCGTTTCCAGGTCGCGGATCTCGCCGACCATGATGATGTCCGGATCCTGGCGCAGGAATGCCTTCAGCGCGACGGGGAAGGTGAGGCCGGCCTTTTCGTTGACGTTGACCTGGTTGACGCCGGGCAGGTTGATCTCGGCCGGGTCTTCCGCCGTCGAGATATTGATGCCAGGCTTGTTTAACAGGTTCAGGCAACTGTACAGCGACACGGTTTTACCGGAGCCCGTCGGGCCCGTCACGAGCACCATGCCGTACGGGCGCGTGATCGCGTCGATCAGCAGGGCCTTCTGGTCCGGATCGTAGCCGAGCGCGTCGATGCCCATCTGGGCCTGCGTCGCGTCGAGGATACGCATGACCGTCTTTTCGCCAAACAATGTCGGCAGCGTGCTGACGCGGAAGTCGATGGTCTTCGTCGGCGACAGCACGAG
This sequence comes from Massilia sp. P2_C2, assembly GCF_056404615.1. Lineage (NCBI taxonomy): Bacteria > Pseudomonadati > Pseudomonadota > Betaproteobacteria > Burkholderiales > Oxalobacteraceae > Massilia > Massilia sp. P2_C2. The sequence continues at coordinate 3,864 of NZ_JBFUDR010000003.1, forward strand.
GCGCATGCGGCCGTCCTGCGGGACGCGTTTTTCCGAGATGTCGAGCTTGGCCAGCACCTTGATGCGCGAGACGAGCTTGTCGCGGATCGACAGCGGCGGCGCGAGATGGTCGCGCAGCACGCCGTCCACGCGCAGGCGGATGCGGTACTGCTTTTCGTAAGGTTCGAAGTGGATGTCCGACGCGCCCAGCGTGATCGCGTCCATCAGTACCTTGTTGAGGAAGCGCACGATCGGCGCGTCCTCGACTTCCGTGGCGGCCGCGTCCGGCACCTGCGCCTGCGGTTCGTCCTCGGCGAATTCGATGTCGCCTTCCTCGCCGACCAGTTCGCTCAAGTCCTGCTCGGCGCTCTTGGCGATATTCGCCAGCAAATTCAGCAGGACGTCGTGGGCGACGATCACCGGCTCGACCGTCGATTCGCTCTGGAACTTGATCTGGTCGAGCGCCTGGGTATTCGTCGGATCCGACAGCGCCACGGACATCTTGTTGCCGCGCCGCGCGAGCGCAATCACGCGCTGGGCCTGCATCAGTTTCGGGTCGATGGCGTTGACGGGCAGCGCATCGAGGCTCAACGTGGCCAGGTCGAGCAGCGGATAGCCGAAGGTTTCGGCGCAGAAGGCGGCCAGCGAGCGGGCATCGATCGCGCTGCTGCCGAGCAAGGTATCGATGAAGCCTACCTTGTCGGCGCTCGCCTTCTTTTGTAGCGTGTCCGCTTGAGGTAGCGTCAGCCGCCCGGCCTGCACCAGCGCACGCGCCAGCCCAGGCAGCGACGTGCCGGGGTTGGTGTTGGGGAGGACTGCTGCCATAGTGGTTACGGTCGGAAGGGCGACAAGGAGCCGGGCAGGATGGACAGCCCCGGCGGACGTTCTCGATGATGCCCGTAGGCATCAAATCGGTCAAGAGTTTGTCGTACGGAAAGATGTTTGCATACCACGCAGGCGAATTGGCATGTAACCAACATGCAATGTCCAATGATCAACATCATTATTCCTCGTGCAAGATCAAGGGCTTATCGCCGGTCCATGGCCGGCGACACCTCGCCGGTCAAGCCTGGATCAGGCTGCCAGCCAGCGTTTGACCGCGACCGGGCGCAACAGTTTCACGACCTTGATGGCCTGGTTCTGCACCTGCACGACTTCGATCACACATTGGCCGATCTTGAGGGAGATGGGGGCTTCCGGAATGTCCTGCAGCAGTTCCAGCAGCAGGCCGTTGACGGTCTTCGGCCCGTCGAGGGGCAGGTCGAGGCCGAGCTTCTTGTTGATGTCGCGCAGCGGCGTCGTGCCCTCGAGCAGGCATTCGCCCTGGGCATTCCACGCCATCGCATCGGTGCGCGTGGCGCCCGGCGACGAGGTCGTGAAGTCGCCGATCATTTCCTCAATGATGTCCTCGAGGGTGACGAGACCCTGCACCTCGCCGTATTCGTCGACGATGATGCCCAGGCGTTCCTTGTTTTCCTGGAAATACTGGAGCTGGGTGAAGACGCCGGTGTCTTGCGGGATGAAATAGGGCTCGGTCAGCAGTTCGCGGAAGTGGTCGATGGTCAGATCGTCCGCCTCGTTCAACAGCGCGACGGCCTTGCGCACGTGCAGGATGCCGACGATGCGATTGATCTCGCCCTCGTACACGGGCAGCTTGTTGTGGTAGCACGTCGTCAGTTCGGCCTTGATGTCCTCGACGGGCAGCGCGAAGTTCAGCGCCTCGATCTGGCTGCGCGGCGTCATGATGTCCTCGACGGAGATCTTTTCCAGCTCGAACAGGTTCAACAGGATGCTCTTGTGCTTCTGTGGAATATAGCTGCCCGCTTCCAGCACGACGGAGCGCAGCTCTTCCGGCGACAGGCGCTGCTGGGCGTCCGCATGGCCCATGCCCGCGCGGCGGATGCGCAGCAGGCGCAACAGGCCGTTCACGAACAGGTTGACGAACCAGATCGCGGGCTTGGCCACCTTCATCAGCGGGCGCAGGACGAAGCTGGAGCCGAGCGAGATGCGCTCGGGATACGTCGCGCCGATGATCTTGGGCGCAATTTCCGCAAACACGATCAGGAGAAAAGCGACGACGGCCGTGGCGATCGTGATCACGCTTTCCTCGTGGCCGAAGAACAGGATGGCGATGGCGGTCACGAGCGCCGTCGCCATCGCATTGATCAGGGTGTTGGCGATGAGGACGAGGGACAGCAGCTTGTCCGTGCGGTCCAGCAGCCACAAGGTGGTGATGGCGCCGCGGTTGCCCCGCTTGGCGAGATGGCGCAGGCGATATTTATTGGCCGCCATCAGGGCGGTTTCCGCCATTGCGAAGAAGGCCGAGCAGAGGATCAGGAGGGCGAGTGCGAGGATGAGCACCCAAATTGGTACGGTTTCCAAGGATCACCGTCAAGAATCGTCGGGGAACTGGCGAGGCCAGCGCGGTGCGGGACGCAGTGCGGCCACGCAGAGGCCGATTCTAAGACAAGGGGAGGGTGCTTGCAAGTTTGGCCAGATGGGTGGCGTTTAATTCCACCAGTGCGTCGTGGTCCCGGCTTCCGGCAGGCGCGCCTGCCGTGCCGCATGCACGATGCCGGCTTCGACGGCCTGCTCGGCGGTGTAAATACGGGAGCTGCCCGTGAGGTAGGAACGGATGTCGTGGGCGGCGGGCGCGCCGTGCGTGGCAGCCTCGAAGATGGCGGCATAGCGTTCGGCGTCGAAATCGAGGCAGTCGCGCCATTCGGAGATGCGGGCGTGGTCGGCCGCCACGAGGTTGCCGAAGCCCCAGTGCAGCGGGTGGATGAGGAAGCGGGTGCCGGGACAGGCGTAGCGCTGCTGGCCGGCCAGGAAGATGGCGACGCCGACGGATTCCACGCTGCCCACGTTCCACGTCGTCAACGGCAGCGGCAGCGATTTCAGGAAGTAGTACAGGGCGAAGCCGGCCGTCATGTTGCCGCCTTCCGTCGACATGTGCAGTTCGATCTCGCTCGCGCCACTCTGCAGCGCTTGCAGGCACAGGTTGCGCACCGTGCAGGCGGAGTTCGCGTTGATTGGTCCTATGAAATGAACGATGTGCAATGCCATGAAAGCTCCTCGTGACGGCTCAAGGATAGCAAGTTTCGCAACATTGGTTCGTTCGCATCATCATTGCGTGCCGGCCAGATGACGGGCATGCCGGATAACGACGGCGCAGCGCCGGCCCGTATATTAAAAATATCTGATATTCAAAATCGACATTCGAATATATGTCGACCGACCCCCGGTGCTAACCTTGCATCTGTCTTCACCATACACCGTCGTTTTCCATCCGAGGCTCTGATGTCCACACCGATCCGATTTTTCTACCGCGGCGCCGTCCATGAAGTGAACGATGTCGCGCCGACGCAGACCATCCTGCAGCACCTGCGCGAAGACCTGCACTGCACCGGCACCAAGGAAGGCTGCGCCGAGGGCGATTGCGGCGCCTGCACCGTCGTGCTCGGATCGCTCGAAAACGGCGAGCTGCAGATGCGCCCGGTGAATTCCTGCATCCAGTTCACGCCCACGCTGGACGGCAAGGCCTTGTTCACCGTCGAGGACCTCGCGCAGAAGGATGGCGCGCTGCACCCGGTGCAGCAGGCCCTCGTCGAATGCCACGGCTCGCAATGCGGCTTTTGCACGCCGGGCTTCGCCATGTCGCTGTGGGGCATGTATTTGAAGCAGGAAGGCCGCGAGCCGAGCCGCTGCGAGATCGACGACGCCCTGTCCGGCAACCTGTGCCGCTGCACGGGCTACCGTCCCATCATCGACGCCGCCAAGCGCATGGTCACCTTGCCGCGCGTCGATTTCGACCGCGCCGCCGTGACGGAACAACTGCGCGCCCTGCAGCGCGCCGCCGGCGCCACGTACGAATACGATGGCCAGACCTTCCATGCACCGCGCACCCTGGACGAGCTGGTCGCCGTGCGCGCCGCGCATCCGAAGGCGACGATCCTCGCCGGCTCGACGGACGTCGGCCTGTGGGTCACGAAGCAGATGCGCGAACTCACCGACATCATCTACCTGGGCCATGTGGCCGAGCTGAAGACCGTGCGCGAGGAGGGCGGCTTACTCTCGATCGGGGCCGGCATCTCCGTCGAGGATGCGTATGCCGCGATCTGCCAGCATTACGAGGCCGAGCTGGGCGAGCTGTGGCAGCGCTTCGCATCGCTGCCGATCCGTAACGCCGGCACCCTGGGCGGCAACGTCGCCAACGGTTCGCCCATCGGCGATTCGATGCCGTGGCTGATCGCGCTCGGCAGCGAGCTGGTGCTGCGCGGTCCGGACGGCGAGCGCACGATGCCGCTCGAGAGCTTCTATCTCGGCTACCAGGTCAAGGACTGGCGCGAGGGCGAATTCGTGCAGGCCGTGCGCGTGCCGCTGCCGCGCCCGAACGTGGCGTTCCGCACCTATAAACTGGCCAAGCGCTTCGACCAGGATATCTCGGCCGTCTGCGCCGCCTTCGCCTTCACGCTGGAAGACGGCATCGTGCGCGACGCGCGCATCGCGTTCGGCGGCATGGCCGCGACGCCGAAGCGCGYCGCGCAGGCGGAAAGCACGCTGAACGGCCGCGCCTGGGACGAAGCCGCCGTGCGCGACGCGATGGCCGCGCTGGCGAAGGATTACGCACCGCTGTCCGACATGCGCGCGTCGAGCGCCTACCGCATGAAGACGGCGCAGAACCTGCTGCGCCGTTACTGGCTCGAAACGCGCAAGGACAATCCGTTGCCGCCTTCCGCCGTCAATCCATTCGTGAATAAACCGACCGCCCTGGCTTGAGGAGACAACAATGAACGACGCAGGATCCCCCGCTCTGACCAAGGCCGAATGGAAGCAGGTCGGCCTCGGCAAAGCCCACGAATCGGCCCGGCTGCACGTGCTCGGCCAGGCCGACTACACCGACGACGTCGCCGAGGTGCGCGGCACCTTGCACGCCGCGCTGGGCCTGTCGAGCAAGGCGCACGCCCGCATCCTCGACATCGATTTTACGGACGTCCTGGCCAGCCGCGGCGTGCGCGCCGTGTTCACCGCGAAGGACATTCCCGGCACCAACGATTGCGGCCCGATCATCCACGACGACCCGATCCTCGCGGACGGCCTCGTGCAATACATCGGCCAGCCGATGTTCGTCGTCGTCGCCGATACGCATGACCTGGCCCGCCGCGCCGCGAAGAAGGCCAGGGTCGACTACGAGGAGCTGCCGGCGATCCTGACCCCGCAGGCCGCGCGCGCCGCCGGTTCGTACGTACTGCCGCCGATGCGCCTGACGCGCGGCGACGCCGAGGCCGCGTTCGAACGCGCCCCGCTGCGCGTGAAGGGCGAGCTGTACGTAGGCGGCCAGGAGCAGTTCTACCTGGAAGGCCAGATCTCGTATGCCATCCCGCAGGAAAACGACGGCATGCTCGTGCTGTGCTCCACGCAGCACCCGAGCGAGATGCAGCACGTCGTGGCGCATGCGCTGGGCCTGCATTCGCACAACGTCGTCGTCGAGTGCCGCCGCATGGGCGGTGGCTTCGGCGGCAAGGAATCGCAGTCGGCGTTGTGGGCCGCGGCCGCCTCCATCGCGGCGAAGCGCCTGGGCCGCGCGGTGAAGCTGCGCGCCGACCGCGATGACGACATGATGGTCACCGGTAAACGCCACTGCTTCCACTACCTGTACGAAGTGGGCTACGACGATGCCGGCCGCATCCTCGCGGCGAAGGTCGACATGGTGAGCCGCGCCGGCTTCTCCGCAGACCTGTCCGGCCCCGTCGCCACCCGCGCCATCTGCCACTTCGACAATACCTATTACCTGTCCGACTGCGACATCCGCGCGGCGGCCGGTAAGACGAACACGCAGTCGAACACGGCGTTCCGCGGCTTCGGCGGTCCGCAGGGCGCGATCGCCATCGAATACATCATCGACGAGATCGCGCGCAACCTGGGCAAGGATTCCCTCGACATCCGCAAGCTGAATTTCTACGACAAGATCGACCGCAACGTCACGCCGTACGGCCAGCCCGTCGTCGACAACGTGATCCACGAACTGGTGGGCGAGCTGGAACAGACGAGCGAATACCGCGCGCGCCGCCAGGCCATCCAGGACTACAACGCGACGAGCCCCGTGCTGAAGAAGGGCCTCGCACTCACGCCCGTAAAATTCGGCATCGCGTTCAACGTGACGCACCTGAACCAGGCCGGCGCCCTCGTGCACGTGTACGTGGACGGTTCCATCCTCGTCAACCACGGCGGCACGGAGATGGGGCAGGGCGTGAACACGAAAGTGATGCAGGTCGTCGCGCACGAACTGGGCGTCGATCTCACCCGCGTGCGCATCGCCGCGACGAACACGAGCAAGGTCGCCAACACGTCCGCGACGGCGGCATCCACGGGGGCTGACCTGAACGGCAAGGCCGCCGAGGACGCGGCGCGCCAGATCCGCGAGCGCCTGGCAAGCTTCGCGGTAAAACAGTACGGTGGTGCCGTGGAAGACGTGCGCTTCGTCGCCGACACCGTGTTCGCGAACGGCCACGAAGTCCCGTTCGGCGAACTGGTGGCGAAAGCCTATCTGTCGCGCGTGCAGCTGTGGTCGGACGGCTTTTATGCCACGCCGAACCTGCACTGGGATCCGAAGACGATGACGGGTAACCCGTTCTTCTACTTCGCGTACGGCGCCGCCGTGGCGGAAGTCGTCATCGATACCTTGACGGGCGAATGGAAGCTGCTGCGCGCCGATGCGCTGTACGACGCCGGCAATTCCTTGAACCCCGCGATCGACATCGGCCAGGTCGAAGGCGCCTTCATCCAGGGCATGGGCTGGCTGACGACGGAAGAACTGTGGTGGAACGCGCAGGGTAAGTTGATGACGCACGCGCCGTCCACGTACAAGATTCCTGGCGTGTCCGATTGCCCGGACGCGTTCACGGTACGCCTCTTCAACAACCGCAACGTGGCCGATTCGATCCACCGTTCGAAGGCCGTCGGCGAGCCGCCGCTGCTGCTGCCGTTCTCCGTGTTCCTCGCGATCCGCGATGCCATCTCGGCCGTCGGCGAGCACAAGGTCAACCCGCCGCTGCGCGCGCCGGCCACGAGCGAGGCGATCCTCGACGCCGTGTCCTTCGTCGAAAACGCCGTCGCGGCGGGCAAGGCAGCCTGACATGAACGCCTGGGAGATCCCCACCGCGCAACCGGCCGTGTTGATCACGGTCGCGAAGGTCGACGGTTCCGTGCCGCGCGAATCCGGCGCCCGCATGCTGGTCGATGCCAGCGGGCAGTGGGGCACGGTCGGCGGCGGCCACCTCGAACTGCGCGGCGTCGAGACGGCGCGCGCCATGCTGGCCAGCGGAGACAAACGCCGGCTGGAACGCTTCCCGCTCGGGCCGAGCCTTGGCCAGTGCTGCGGCGGCGTCGTGCACCTGGCGTTCGAGCTGGCCGACCGCGACCACTGCGCCGAACTGGCGACGCGCGGCCACGAAGACTGCTGGCGCGTCGTTGCGCTGGACGGCGAACCGGACCTCGCCATCGTCGATGCGCTGGGCCACAACATCCAGCGCAAGGGCGGACGCTATCCCGACTTCGCGCGCAGCGGCGGCACCCGCGTGCTGCTCGATGAAGCAGGCCGGCGCTGGCTGGTCGACCACGTCCCGGCACCGCGCGCGCATGTGATGCTGTTCGGCGCGGGCCACGTCGGCGCGGCCGTCGTGCGCCTGCTGGCGGACCTGCCGTGCCGCGTGACGTGGGTCGACGAGCGGGAAGACCTGTTCCCACCAACGCTGCCCGCGAACGTCGTCGCGGAAGCGACCGACCTGCCGGAAGCGATGGTGGACGAGGCCCCGGCCGGCACGAGCTTCGTCGTCATGACGCACAATCATGCGCTCGACCAGCGCCTGACCGAAGCGATCCTCAGGCGGCCCGCACACCAGGACTGGTTCGGCCTCATCGGATCGGACACCAAACGCAAGCAGTTCGAGCACCGCCTGCGCGACCGCGGCATTTCCCGCGCCCGCCTGGACGACATGGTGTGCCCGATCGGCGTGCCCGGCATCAAGGGCAAGGAGCCCGCCGTGATCGCCGTCGCCGTCGTCGCGCAACTGCTGATGGTCTGGGAGGCGGCGGCGCAGGCCGAAGCCTCCGGGGCCGCAACCCAAGTCTCACTGGAACAACAATAATGTCGAACGAACCCCGCACCGTGCAGGCCTACCGAGCGAGCCTGCTCCACTTCCACGCCGATCCCGCGCTGGCGGAAAACGCCCACGCCTGGCACGAAGACGGCCTGCTCGTCGTCGAGAACGGCCGCGTCACGGCGGCCGGCGACTACGACCGGCTCGTGTCGACGCTACCGCCCGGCACCGACGTCACCGATTACCGCGGCCAGATCATCACGCCCGGCTTCATCGACACGCACTTGCACTTCCCGCAGACCGACATGATCGGTTCGCCCGCGCCGGACCTGCTGCCCTGGCTGGAGAACTACACGTTCCCGACCGAGCGCCAGTTCAAGGATCCCGTGCACGCACGCGCCGTCGCCGAATTCTTCCTCGACGAGCTGCTGCGCAACGGCACGACGACGGCGCTGGTCTACTGCACGGTGCACAAGGAATCCGTCGACGCGTTCTTCGAGGCGAGCGCCGCGCGCAACCTGCGCATGGCCGGCGGCAAGGTGCTGATGGACCGCAACTGCCCGGACTTCCTGCGCGATACGGCCGACCTGCGCGAGAGCGAAGAGCTGATCCGCCGCTGGCACGACAACGGCCGCGCGCTGTACGCCATCACGCCGCGCTTCGCGCCGACGTCGACCGCGGCCCAGCTGGGCGCCGCGGGCGAGCTGGCGCGGGCGTTCCCGACCACGTACATCCAGACGCACGTGTCGGAAAGCCGCGACGAATGCGCGTGGGTGAAGAGCCTGTACCCGGACAACCGCAGCTATCTGCAGGTCTATGAGCACTATGGCCTGATGCGCCCGCGCGCCATGTTCGGCCACTGCATCTGGCTGGACGACGTCGACTTCGCGCTGATGGCCGGGACGGGCGCCGCCATCTCGCACTGCCCGACGTCGAACCTGTTCCTCGGCAGCGGGCTGTTCGACGTGGCCAAGGCCGACGGCGTGGGCGCGCACGTGTCGCTCGGCACGGACGTGGGCGCCGGCACGTCGTTCTCGATGTTGCAAACGATGAATGAAGCGTATAAAGTTGCAAGATTGAAAGGCAGCTATCTCCCGGCCCTGCGCATGTTCTACCTGGCCACGCTGGGCGCCGCGCGCAGCATGCAGCTCGAAGGGACGATCGGCAATTTTGCCGCCGGCACCGAGGCGGACTTCATCGTCCTCGATCCGAAGGCGACGCCGCTGCTGGCGCGCCGTACGGCGAACGGCGACTCGCTCGAGGAAACCCTGTTCGCGCTGGCCCTGCTGGGCGACGACCGCGCCATCCGCGCCACGTATGCGGCCGGGAAGTTGGTGCATGAGCGGCATTGAACATGCACACCAAGAACCTGTCCCGGTAGGTGCGAACCGGTAGGGTGGGCACAGGGGTGCCCACCCTACTGGGAGGGGCTGTCGCCCGATTAATTACCAGCCGAGACGACTATGACGAAACTCCTGAGCAGCAGCCTGCTGATCACCTGCGCGGCCCTCGCTGCCGCCGCTTCCGCCCGCACCCCGGCGGCCAGCGCCAATGAAGCCGCTACCGCGCGTCACTATGCCGCCCTGATCGCGGGCGCCGCGCCGAAGACGGCCGAGCTGGTCCTGTTCTTTTCGCAGATGCCCAAGGGCGGCGACCTGCACCATCATTATTCCGGCGCGATCTATGCCGAGACCTATGTCGACTGGCTCGACAAGCAGGGCTATTGCGTCAACAAGGTGACTTACCGGATCGAGACGGACAAGGACGTCGTCGAGAGCGAGCGTAAAAAGCCGCTGAAGGACCGCACCTGCCTGTCGACGCCCGACGTGTATGCCGACGACTTCACGTGGCGCGAACTGCTGCAGCGCTGGTCGAGCAAGGATTTCAATAACCACGGCGCGATCCAGCCGCCGCCGGACCGCCAGTTCTTCCAGACCTTCGGTTATTTTGGCCCGGTCTCCAACAACAACTTCCACGACGGCCTGGTGGAGTTGAAGAACCGCGCGATCGCCGAGAACGTGGCATATATCGAAACCATGTTCAAGAGCCCGGACTCGGTTTCCGACGAGGAGTTCGACAAGCGCGCCTGGGACAGCGCGCGCGACGAGGCGAAGTTCGCGCAGCTGCTGGAGGCGGCCCGCCAGAAGCTCGACGCCACCCCGTCGTTCCAGGCGTCCGTCGATACCTTCGTCAAGACCGTCAACGATGCCGCCGCCGGCATCGACGACGAGCATTTCACGATGCGCTACCAGACCTATGTCGTGCGCCTGCTGTCGCCGTCGCGCGTGTTCTCGTCGATGCTGGCCGCGTTCGAATCGGCGGCACGGGACGGGAAGATCGTCGGCGTGAACATCGTCGGCCAGGAAAGCCAGATGGTCTCCATGCGCGACTACACGCTGCACATGCAGATGTTCCGCTTCCTGAAGAAGGCCTATCCGAAGGTCAACGTGGCCATGCACGCGGGCGAGCTGGCCCTCGGCGACGTGGCGCCGGAAGACCTGAAGTACCACATCGACCAGGCCCTGAACGTGGCGGGCGCCCAGCGCATCGGCCACGGCATCGACCTCGCGCACGAGACGAACGCCGTCGGCATCATGAAGGCCATGCGCGCCAAGGACATTCCGGTCGAGATCAACCTGACGTCGAACGCGTTCATCGAGGGCGTGCAGGGCCCGAACCACCCGATCACGCTGTATCGCAAGTACGGCGTGCCGTATGTGATCTCGACGGACGACGCCGGCGTCACCCGTCATAACCTGGCCAACGAATATGTGCTGTTCGCCAGCCGCTACAAGCCGAGCTATGCGGAAGTGAAAAAAGCGTCGTACAACGGTATCCGCTACAGCTTCCTGCCGGAGGCCGACAAGCAACGCCTGACGCGCCAGCTCGATGCACGCTATGCGCGCTTCGAGGCGGACGTCGCGGCGCTCGACCGCACCGCCGTGAAGCACTGACCCGAACGCGACTTTCCTCCCCGCCGGTGGCGTGCTCCGCCGCCGGCGCGCCGCTCCGGCGATCCCCGCCGACCCGACCACAGCGACAGCGCATATGTTTATGCTAACGCTGTGGTCAACTCGCGACAGAATCCCTTCTTCCTCATTCCGTTTGCCTAAAAAACAAGCGGAAAGATTTCATTGCGGAATGCGGCCGATATAATCGCGCCGTGTCCGTTCCTGAGGGAAACGGTGTATTGCCTGCGGTCTCGCGCCGGTTTTTTCATCGAATTATTCGCGCAAGCTATAAATCCCCAAGAGAAAACGTATTTGTCTCGCTAAGAGGCTTCATGCATATTGGCCTTTTAATAATTCAAAACGTCTGAGAAAACGCGGGTATCTGAGTGTAATAGCTGAGAAATAATTAACAGCTAGACTCGCGTGGCCTGTTTTTTATTGGTGCATTGATATCACCGATTGCACCATGAACAAGCAGATGGAAACAATGAGAGAGCGGTCATCACGAGTGGCCGGTCAGAAAAAAGTTGCAGTACTAAGAGGGGAACGTTCGTTCCCAACCATAAAAAACAAGTCTTTTTGGGGTTAATCCAATGATCTATCAAAAACGGATCCAGCTGACCAAGCTGGCGCTGGCTCTGTCGATCGCGCTCGCCGGGACGCCGGCACTGGCGCAGAACACGACCTCGGCTGTCGGCGGTCGTATCACGAGCGCTGACGGCCGTCCGGCCGCCGGGGCGTCGGTGCAAATCGTCCACACCGAATCCGGCTCGATCAGCAATGTCGTCACCGACGCCGAGGGCCGCTACATCGCCCGCGGCCTGCGTACCGGCGGTCCGTACACGATCATCATCTCCAAGGATGGCGTCACCGAAAAGCGCGAAGGCATCTACCTGCAGTTGGCGGAAACCGCCAACGTCGACGCCACCGTCGGCGCGCCGATGCAGACCGTGACCATCGCCGGCAACCGCGCCCGTTCCGACATCTTCAACCGCTCCAACATGGGCGCCGGCACCTCGATCAGCAACGCCCAGCTGCAGATCCAGGCATCGGTCAACCGCAACCTGCAGGACTATGCCCGTGCCGACCCGCGCGTCTCGCAGACCGACAAGGAGCGCGGCGAACTGTCCGTCGCCGGCCAGAACTCGCGCTACAACTCGATCACCATCGACGGCGTGAACGTGAACGACACGTTCGGCCTGGAAGCGAACGGCAGCCCGACCACGCGCCAGCCGATCTCGATCGAAGCGATCCAGTCGACGCAGGTGAACGTCGCCAACTACGACGTCACGCAGAAGGGCTACACCGGCGGCAACATCAACGCCGTCACCAAGTCCGGCACGAACCAGTGGAAGGGCGGCGTGTACTACGTGTACCGCGACGACCGCCTGGCCGGCCAGCGCTACAACCCGGCCAACGATACCTATTCGGATCCGGTGCCGTTCAAGGAAACGACGAAGGGCGTGTGGGCGAGCGGCCCGCTGGTCGAGGACAAGCTGTTCCTGTACGCGCTGTCGGAAGAAACGAATTCCTCGCGCAACGCGCCGGACTTCGGCCCGGTCGGATCGAGCAACGGCACGACGGTTGCCATCACCCCGGCCGAGATCGCCGCGGTGCAGAACATCATGAAGAGCCGGTACGGCGTCAATGCCGGCAACCTGGCGCAGGGCGGCAGCAACTTCGTCTCGCGCGAGCAGATGCTGAAGGTCGACTGGAACATCAGCGACAACCACCGCGCCAACGTCCGCTACCAGCGCACCACGCAGGCCGAGCCACAGTACTCCACGTTCAGCGGCACCGCGCTGAGCCTGGACTCGGCCTACTACTCGCAGGGCAAGCAGATCGAGACGACTGTCGCCCAGCTGTTCTCGGACTGGACCCCGACGTTCTCGACCGAACTGAAGGCATCGTCGCGCAACTACGACTCCGTCCCGACCAACAACTCGACCTTGCCGAGCATCGGCGTGCAGTTCACCGGCGCGCTGCCGGCCGGCACCCCGAGCAACGTGGCCACCGGTTCGCGTACCATCAACCTGGGCACGGACAACTCGCGCCACATGAACATGCTGCACACGCGTACGCAGGACTACTACGCGGGTGCCAACTGGACGCTGGGCGACCACGAGATCAAGTTCGGTGCGGACTACCAGAAGAACAAGATCTACAACGCGTTCCTGCAGAACGTGTACGGCAACTACACCTTCGGTTGCGACAACAACCTGAGCTACTCGTTCGGCACCATCGACTGCACGAAGGCGTCCCAGGCCCAGGTGGAAGCCGCCGTGCTGGAAAACCTGCGCACGGGCCGCTACACGTCGTACACGCTGCAGGTCGCCGCGCCGGGCTTCACGCTGAACGACGCCGTCGCGCAATTCAACATGACGAACACGGGCCTGTTCCTGCAGGACACCTGGAACGTCAACCGCCAGCTGACCCTGAACTACGGCTTCCGCGTGGACCAGGTGGGCGTCGGCGGCACGCCGGTCGCGAACCCGAAAGTGGCCCAGGCAGCAGTGCTGAACAACGGCGCCCGCCAGACCGGCGGCTTCGGCTACAACAACCAGCAGACGATCGACGGCACCAAGCTGTTCCAGCCGCGCTTCGGCTTCAACTACAACTTCGACACCCCGCGCCGCATGCAGCTGCGCGGTGGCGCCGGCCTGTTCCAGGGCGCCGCAATGTCCGTCTGGCTCGCCAACCCGTACCAGAACACGGGCATGACGACGCAGCAGATCACCTGCTCGGCCACCGGCAACACGAAGTGCCCGCCGACCGCGAACACGGCGACCGGTACCTTCAGCACCGACGTCAACAACCAGCCGACGCTGGGCGGTTCGACGCCGCCGATCGCCAACGTCGACCTGCTGGATCCGAACGTCAAGCAGCCGTCCGTGTGGAAGGCCAACCTGGCGTTCGAGATGGAACTGCCGTGGTATGGCCTCGTCGCCGGTGCCGAAGTCCTGTACGCGCACACCAAGGACGCGATCTTCTTCCAGAACCTGAACCTGGGCCAGCCGACTGCGGTCGGCATGGACGGCCGCCAGATGTTCTGGAACGCTACCGGCGGCCTGAAAGACACCTGCTGGAACGTGGGCAACAACGCCGTAACCACGGCGAAGGGCTGCACCAATACGACCAAGGCGCTCTCGAACTCGTCGTTCGGCAACGTGATCAAGGTCACCAACACCGACAAGGGCGAGAACCGCGTGTCCACGATGTCGCTGTCGTATCCGATGACGAAGGGTTTCGGCTGGTCGGTCGCGGCAAGCCACGCCTATGCGACGGAAGTGTCGAACCTGACGTCGTCGACGTCGGGTTCGAACTACGGCGCCCGCTCGGCCGTGAACCCGAACGACAACGTGGCCGCCAACTCGGCCTACCTGGTCAAGAACCGTATCAACGCGCTGCTGAACTTCGAGAAGGCGTTTTTCGGTACGTATAAAACCCGCTTCGGCGTGTTCTACGAAGGCCGTACCGGCAAGCCGTACAGCTGGACCTTCAAGAACGACATGAACGGCGACGGCACCAGCAGCAACGACCTGATGTACATTCCGAAAGCCTTCGGTTCGGGCGAGGTCGTGTTCGCGGGCGACTCGGCGACCAGCCACGCCAACGAGCAGCGTTTCTGGGACATCGTCAACGCCAACAAGTCGCTGCGCCAGGCGGCCGGCCACACCGTTGCGCGCTACGGCGACTTCTCGCCGTGGACGAACAGCTTCGACCTGCGCATCAGCCAGGAAATCCCGGGCATGTTCAAGCGTAACAAGGCATCGATCTCCTTCGACATCCTGAACTTCGGCAACCTGCTGAACAAGAAGTGGGGCCAGATCTACGAAGCGCCGTTCTTCTCGTCGGGCGGCCAGACCCGCGGCTTCGTCGACTACGCCGGCATGCAGAACGGCCATTACGTGTACGCCGTACGATCGGCCGTCGATCCGCTGCAGATCCGCCAGGTCAAGGGCGAGTCGCAGTGGTCGGCACAAGTCACCGTCAAGTACGAGTTCTGACCTGAACCCGAACTGACGCGTTGCAATGGCCGGCGCCACGCCGGCCGTTTTTTCGCCCCCTGTAAAGACCCGCAGCAGGGGTGCGCATGCCATAATCCATGGCAGCCTCGCACGGGCGCGCCTACCCGGCGCGCCCGCGTGATGCGGCACCAGACGCTCCACACAAGGCATTCCATGACCGTCTTCCGTCCCGCCGCGAGCATGTCCGCGCTGGCATTGGGCAGCGCGCTGCTGCTGTCCGGCTGCGCCGGCACACCGACCCGACCGCTCGACATCAACCTCGTTGCCCTGAACGATTTCCACGGCAACCTCGAACCCAGCAAATACACCTACACGCCGCCGGGTTCCACCCAGCCGCGCACCATCCAGGCCGGCGGCATCGACGTGCTGAAAGGCGCACTGGACGCCTTCCGCCAGGACGACCCGGACCTGCTGTTCGTCGCCGCCGGCGACCTCGTCGGCGCCAGCCCCGCCGTGTCGTCGATGTTCGCCGACGAACCGAGCATCGAGGCCCTGAACCGCATGGGCCTCGTCGCCAGTTCGCTCGGCAACCACGAATTCGACCAGGGCCCGCGCGAGCTGCTGCGCCAGCAGCACGGCGGCTGCGATTCGCCGCGGCCCGCCAAGGCCTGCCGCCTCGCGCCCGACTTCAAGGGCGCCGGTTTTACCTACCTCGCCACCAACGTCGTCGACGCGCAGACCGGCAAGACGCTGGTGCCCGGCTGGCGCATCGTCGACGTCAAGGGCGTCAAGGTCGGCCTGATCGGCGCCGTCCTGCACGATCTCGCTTCCGTGACGGTCGCCTCGTCGATCCGCGGCCTCGACATCCGCGACGAAGCCGACGCCATCAACGCCGTGCTGCCCGCCATGCGCGCGTTAGGAGCACAGGTGTTCGTGGTGCTGATCCACGAAGGCGGTTTTGCCGACCAGGCGTACGACAAGGCCGATTGCGACACGCTGCACGGTCCCATTGTCGCCATCACGAAGAAACTCGATCCCGCGATCCGTCTGGTCATCAGCGGCCATTCGCACACGGGTTATCTGTGCAAGGTCGACGGCAAGGTCGTCACGCAGGCCGACGCGTACGGCCACCTGCTGTCGCGCATCAAGCTGACCCTGGACCCGGCCACGAAGGCCGTCCAGGACATCCAGGTGCGTAACGTCGTGATGGCGCCGGACACGTTCAAGCCGGACGCCGGCCTGTCCGCCTACCTCGCCGACGTGCGCGCGAAGAGCCGCGCGGAACTGGCCAAGCCGGTGGCGCGCGTGCAGGGTGCCCTGTCGCGCAAGGAGAATCCGGCCGGCGAATCCGTGCTGGGCGGCGTGATCGCCGACGCGGCCGTCGCCGCCACGCGCGACCAGGGCGTGCAGATCGGCTTCATGAACCCGGGCGGCATCCGCAAGGACCTGGAGGCGGGCGAGGGCGGCGTGGTGTCGTTCGGCCAGGCCCAGGCCGTGCTCCCGTTCGGGAATACGCTCGTCGTGATGGACCTCACCGGCGCCCAGTTGCGCCGCGTGCTCGAACAGCAGTGGGACCGGCCGGCGTCGTCCGATCCCTCGATCCTCGCGGTGTCCGGCGGCCTCGCATACGACTGGGACGGTACGCAGTCGCCCGGGCGGCGCGTGCTGAACGTAAAAGTCGACGGCGTGCCGCTCGCCGACGACAGGACGTACCGCGTGGTGGCCAACAACTTCCTGGCCGAGGGCGGCGACAACATCCCGATGTTCGCGCAGGGCACGCGCCGCGTCGACACGGGCCTGCGCGACCTCGATGCGCTGGTCGCGTACCTGCAGAAGCACCCGGAACTGGGCGGCGCCGGCGTGGCCGCGCCGCCAGCGCGCATCCGCAAGGTGCGTTGAAAACGATATAAACCGTATGGTGAATAAATTGGTGAGCAAATGAGCAAAATCGCATGTGTCGTGGCGCTGGCCGGCGCCTTCGTGTCGCTGGACGCGGCCGCGTGGGGCACCGACGGCCACCGCGCCGTGGGCGCCATCGCCGACAAACTGATCAAGGGCACGCATGCCGAAGCGGAGGTCAAATCTCTTCTGCTGTCGGGCGAATCGCTGGAAGCCGTGTCCACCTGGCCCGACTGCGTGAAGGGCAACTGGTGCGGTCCGCAGACGCCGGAAATGATCGACTACGTAAACGCCAATCCGAAGCACAGCGAATACCACTACACGGACGTGCCGTTCCAGCTCGACCACTATCACGACGGCGCGGCCGGTACCGCGGACGACGACATCGTGCAGACGCTGAAGGAGGCCATCGCCGTCCTGCAGGGCAAGGACACGCCGGCGACGAACCCGCACAAGTTCACGAAGCGCCAGGCGCTGATCCTCGTGACGCACCTGGCCGGCGACATCGTCCAGCCGCTGCACGTGGGCGCCGCGTTCGTCGACAAGAACGGAAAGTTCGTCGTGCCGAAGACGAAGGCCGAGATCGACGAGACCGTCGTCTTCGATTCGCGCGGCGGCAACAACTTCCTGATGGACGACGCGAAGATCGAGCAGATGTCCGCCAACCTGATCCCGCCGGGCGAACCGAAGCCGGAGAAGCCGGGCGTGCCGAAGGCGTTGACGAAGCCGTTCCACTCGTACTGGGACAGCACGACGGTCGACTACGCATTCCGCCGCATCCGCACGAAGACGCCGGAACAGTTCGCCCAGGCCGTCATCGACGGCAAGCCGAGCGTGCCGCAGAACACGGGCGACCCCGTGACCTGGCCGTACCAGTGGGCGGACGACACGCTGGCCGTCTCGAAGATCGCGTTCGCGGGCGTCACGGCCGGCAAGATCGTGCCCCAGGTGGGCAAGAAGGGCGAGACCTGGTACACGTGGAGCCTGGAAGTGCCGAACGACTATCCGGTGCCCAGCTCGGCGCTCGCAAAGACACAGATGATCAAGGGCGGCTACAACCTGGCCGCGCTGCTGAAGGCGATCTGGCCGTAACCAACGGCGCGACCTTCCGCAAGCCGCCGCAGGCCCACGAGGCCACGGCGGCTTTTTTCATGGGTTAAAATCTGCGGCTATCTCACCGGACCATCATCATGCCCTCGATTCGTCGTTTCTTGTTCCCTGCATCCGCGCTGCTCGCGCTCGTGCCCGCCATTGCTGCCGAACCCGCTACACAGGATGCGCCAACCAGGCTGCCGCTGTGGGAAGCGGGCGTCGGCGCCGCCGCGTTCAGCACGCCTGCCTACCCGGGCGCATCCGACCGCAGCAACCGCTGGCTCGTGGCGCCTTTCCTGCTGTACCGCGGCAAGGTGCTGCGTGCCGACCAGGAAGGCGTCGGCGCGCGCCTGCTGGACACGGACAAGGTCGAGTTCGACGTCGGCTTCGCCGGCGCGCTGCCCGCGCATTCGAACGACGTGGATGTGCGTCGCGGCATGCCCGACCTCGGCACGCTCGTCGAATTCGGTCCGCGCGTGAAATACAAGTTCGCCGACTTCGGCGAAGCGGGGCGGCTGCGTTTCGACCTGCCGGTGCGTGCCGTCATCGAAGCGCGCGGCGGCCTGCGGCGCCAGGGCTGGACGACGGAGCCGCGCTTCGTGTGGGAACGCCGCGGCGACGGCGGTGCCTGGACGCTGGAGGCGCAGGCGGGCGCGGTATTCGGCGACCGGCGCATCCATGCTTACTTTTACGACGTGGCGCCGCAGTATGCGACGGCGGACCGGCCGGCCTACAAGTCGGACGGCGGGCTGATGCTCGTGCGTACGGGCTTGTTCGGTTCGTACCGTGTGAACCCGGACGTGCGTGTGTTCGGGTTCGTGCGGCTGGACAGTTATGCGGGGAATGCGAACCGGGACAGCCCGCTGTTCAGGAAGGATTATGGCGCATCCGCCGGGGTAGGATTGGCRTGGACGTTGGCGCGATCGACCCGCCGCGCGAATGAATGATGTCGCGGGTGGGTTTGGTGGGCACGGGGTGCCCACCCTACGGCAATCGACACACGTAGGGTGGGCTCCCCGAGCCCACGATTGCGTCACCGCGACTTGACGAAGGGTTTGCCGATGGCTTTGGGTGCCACCGACTTGGCCATCAATCCGGCAAGAACCACCACCGTGACGATATACGGAATCGCCTGAATCAACGACCCCGGCAGCCGCCCGACGACCGGCAGGTCGACCCCTTCGAGCTGGATCTGGATCGCACCGAACAGGCCGAACATCAGGCACCCGAGCACCGTGTGCAGTGGCCGCCAGTTGCCGAACACGAGCGCCGTCAGCGCCAGGTAGCCGGCGCCGGCCGACATGTCGCGCAGGAAGAAGCCGCTCTGGACCAAGGTCAGGTAAGCGCCCGAGAACGAGCACAGCACGCCCGCCACGAGCATGGCGAGATAGCGCGTGCGCTCGACCGGGACGCCGGCCGCGTCGGCTGCGTGCGGGTTCTCGCCGCAGGCGCGCAGGCGCAGGCCGAAGCGGCTGTGGTACACGACCCAGTGCACGACGGGCAGCAGCAGGAACGCGAGGTAGACCAGCACCGACTGCCCACCGATCACGTGGCCGTACAGCCAGCCGATGACGGGGATGTGCTCGAGGGCCGCCGTACCGGGCAGGGTGACGTCGAACAGGCGCGCGTTGCGCAGGTCCGGCGTGCGGCCGCCCTGCTGGAAAAAGAATTGCGCGAGCACGAACGTCAGGCCGCTCATGGCGATGTTGATGGCGATGCCGGCCACGAGCTGGTTGCCTTTCTGCGTGATCGAGACGAAGGCCTGCACCATCGCGAGGGCGACGGACACGCCCATGCCGGCGAGGATGCCGTACCACGGGTTCTGCGTGGCATAGGCGACGGCGGCGGAAGCGAACGCGGACGCGAGGATCTTGCCTTCGAGGCCGATGTCGACGACACCCGAGCGCTCGGCGAACAGGCCGGCCAGCGCGGCGAACATCAGCACCGGTGCGTTGCGGATCGTGGAGACGACGATGCTGGCGAGTTGGAAGTCTTCCATTCAAGCCTCCTTGGTGGAACGGGTGACGTTGATCAGTTTCAGGATGGCAGGGGCGTAGAAATTTTCCATCGCGCCGCAGAACAGGATGATCAGGCCCTGGATGAAGATGAAGGTTTCCTGCGGGATGTTCGGTTTTTCCAGCGACAGGTCGAAGCCGCCCTGGATCAGCGCACCGAACAGCACGGACGACAGGAAGATGCCGACCGGGTGCTGGCGGCCCATCAGCGCGATGGCGATGCCCACGAAGCCGGCGCCGGCGGGGAAGTTCAGCGACAGGTAATGCGTCGATCCCATCACGGAGTTGACGGCGCCGAGGCCGGCCAACGCGCCCGACACGAGCATCGTGACGATGATCGTGCGGCTGATCTTCACGCCCGCATAGTGCGCCGCGTGGCCATTCAGGCCCGTCGCCTGGAGCTTGTATCCCCAACTTGAGCGCCACACGGCGACGCCATAGACGACGAGGGCGAGGATCGCGAGGATGAAACTGATGTTCAGTGGCGTGTCGCCCAGCACGGGCAGCAGCTTGTTCAGCAGCGGCAGCGCGGCGCTGTTCGCGAACACGCGCGACGCCGGGTTCTGCTGGCCCTCGGGGATCAGGTATTTCACGATCACGAAGTTCATCAGGCTCGCGGCGATGAAGTTGAACATGATCGTCGTGACGACGACGTGGCTGCCGCGTTTCGCCTGCAGGTAGCCGGGAATGAAGGCCCACAGCGCGCCGAAGACGGCGGCGCCGATCATCGCGAGCGGAATCATGAGGATGCCGGGCAGGTGCGCGTCGAGCGCCAGCACGACCCAGGTCAGGCCCAGGCCGCCGACGTACATCTGGCCTTCGGCGCCGATGTTGAAGAGGCCCGCCTGCATCGCGACCGACACGGCGAGGCCCGCGAAGATGAAGGTGCTCGCGTAGAACAGCGTGTAGGCGAGGCCTTCCGGATCGAGGATCGCGCTGTCGATCAGGATGCGCAGCGATGCCGACGGGCTCTCGCCCAGCAGGTGGATCACGAGCGCCGCGACGAGCAGCGCCGACATCAGGTTCAGGATGGGCAGGACGAAACCGGTGGCCCAGCGTGGAAGTTCGGTTTTTTTCATGGCTCGGTTTCCAGCATCGGGGACTTGTGCATCCCGCCCATCAAGAGGCCGATGCGGGTGGTGTCGAATTCGTCGATGGGGAGGATGCCGGTGATGCGGCCGCCGGACATCACGATGATGCGGTCGGCGAGCGCGCGCACCTCTTCCAGTTCCACCGACGACAGCAGGATCGCCACGCCTTCGTCGCGCAGGCGCAGGAGCTGCTTGTGGATGCTTTCGATGGTGCCGATGTCGACGCCGCGCGTGGGCTGGCCGACCAGCATCAGCTTCGGCCGCGCCGCCACTTCGCGCGCGATCACGACCTTCTGCTGGTTGCCACCCGAGAGCAGGCCGATGCGCAGGTCCGGATTGTTCGGACGGACGTCGAACGCCGTCATCAGGTGCGCGCAGCGCTGCGCGATCCTTTTATAGTCGAACAGGCCCCAGTGGTTGCACACGTGGTCCTGGTAGCCGAACACCGTGTTCTGCATGACGGAGAAATCCTTGATCACGCCGTCGCGCAGGCGGTCTTCCGGCACGTGGCCGATGCCGAGCCCGCGGAACGTCGCGGGCAGGCCGTCGGCGTTCGTGCGGCCGGCGTAGGGCAATGGCTTGCCGAGGAATTCGACCTGTCCGCCCGTCGGCAGGCGCATGCCGGACAGGATCTCCAGCAGCTCGCTCTGGCCGTTGCCCGACACGCCCGCGATGGCGACCACTTCGCCCGCGCGCAAGGTGAACCCGATGTCGGACAGGAGGGCGACGCCGTTCGCATCCTTCAGCTGCAGGTCCGTCACCTTCAGTACCTCGGTGCCCGGGTTGTACGGCGCGCGCGGCAGCTCGCTTTCGATCGGCCGGCCGACCATCATGTTCGCCAGTTCTTCGCGCGACGTCGCGGCCGTTTTCACGGCGCCGACGACGCGGCCCGCGCGCATCACCGTCACCTCGTCCGTGATCTCCATGATCTCCTGCAGCTTGTGGGTGATCAGGATGATGGTCTTGCCCTGTGCCTTGAAAAGCCGCAGGATCTCGAACAGCGACGCCGTTTCCTGCGCGGTGAGCACGGCGGTGGGCTCGTCCAGGATCAGGATGTCGGCGCTGCGGTAGATCTGCTTGAGGATCTCGACGCGCTGCTGGGCGCCGACGGACAGGTCGTGGATCGTCGCCAGCGGGTCGACGTCGAGGCGGTAGCGGTCGCAGATCTCGCGCAGCTTCGCTTCCACGGCACCGCGTTTGGCGGCCAGCCTGAAGCCGCCTTCGTTGCCCAGCATGACGTTGTCGAGGACGGTCATGTTCTCGACGAGCATGAAGTGCTGGTGCACC
This sequence comes from Massilia sp. P2_C2, assembly GCF_056404615.1. Taxonomy (NCBI): domain Bacteria; kingdom Pseudomonadati; phylum Pseudomonadota; class Betaproteobacteria; order Burkholderiales; family Oxalobacteraceae; genus Massilia; species Massilia sp. P2_C2. The sequence continues at coordinate 26,245 of NZ_JBFUDR010000003.1, forward strand.
ATGCCGATGCCGAGGGCAATCGCCTCATGGCTGGTGCGGAGGTCCTGGGCGTGGCCGTCGATCAGCACCTGGCCGCTGTCGGCATTGTAGTAGCCGTACAGGATGCTCATCAGGGTCGACTTGCCGGCGCCGTTTTCGCCGATCACGCCATGGATCGAGCCCCTGGCGATCGCGAAGCTGACGTCGGCATTCGCCTGCACCGCCCCGAAGGCTTTGCTAATGTTGCGAAATTCTACGGCTGGCTGCATGGCGGTCCGTTTTCGGTAGACAGATTAAAAGAGATGCATTTATTTACTTAAAAGCGCGCCGCGCCGGCATGGAACCGGCGCGGCGCGCTTCGACGCTAAAACAGTGTTCGATACGGTTGGGCACGTCGAAAAACCTGCTGCGCGTTGCACTGCGGTTCTGCGATGCTCCGCGGCGGCGGACCGGCTGTACTGCTCGTACAGCTGCGCTTCTCGAACCGCATTGCGGCCGCTCGCGACGGTTTTTCGAGGTGCCCGGTTATTGCGGGCAAGAGTTGGCCGCACGATAGTCGACCACGTTGATCTTGCCGGTGATGATGTCGGCCCGCGCCGCCATCACGCGTTTTTCCATCTCGGGGGTGACGACCATGCGGTTGTCCCTGTCGAGCACCCAGTCCACGCCGCCTTCCTTCAGGCCCAGGTACGTGATGCCGGACGTGAACTGGCCGTTCTTCGCTTTCATGAAGGCGTCGTAGGCGGCGTTGTCGACGCGCTTGACCATCGACGTCAGCATGGTGCCCGGGTACAGGTAATTCTGGTTCGAATCGACGCCGATCGCCAGCTTGCCTTTTTCCCTGGCCATCTGCAGCGCGCCCATGCCGGAACCGCCGGCCACGGCGAACACGACGTCGGCGCCGCGATCGAATTGCGCGCGCGCCAGCTCGCCGCCCTTGGCCGGGTCGTTCCAGGCTGCGCTCGTCGTGCCGACCATGTTTTGCAGTACCTGGATCTTCGGATTGATTGTTTTCGCGCCCTGCACGTAGCCGCAGGCGAATGCGCGGATCAGCGGGATGTCCATGCCGCCGACGAAGCTGATCGTCCTGGTCTTCGACGCCATCGCCGCGGCGACGCCGACGATGTAAGAGCCTTCCTGTTCCTTGAACAGTACGGAATTGACGTTCTTGCCCTGGGCATTGCCGTCGATGATCACGAAGTGCACGTTCGGGTATTCGGCCGCGATCTTTTGCACGGGTTGCGTCTGCGAAAAGCCGATCGAGACGATCAGTTGCAACTTCTTGCGGGCGAGGGCGCGCAGCACCTGCTCGGCCTGGGTATCGTAGTTGGCCTGGGCTTCAAACACCTTGACGCCGGTCTCCTTCGTGAACCGGGTCACGCCTTCGGCGGCGGACTGGTTGAAGGACTTGTCGAACTTGCCGCCGGCATCGTAGACGATCGCCAGTTTCGCACCGGCCATGTCGGCGCTGGCGCTGGCACTGACGCAAAGTGCCGCGATCGTCATGCAAAGTTGCTTGAATTTCATCGATTGGCTCCTGAATCCCGTATTGTACCGGCGCAATGGTTGCGCCGGGAGGGGATGGCCCTCCCGGCCAGCAAAGACCACGCCGCGCGGTTTTGTCGCGAGCGGATTCTGTCAACGTTTTGGTTTTGGCGAGATTGTCGCGTGACCGGTGACGCGCTGTCGTGGGATTCCAACAAGCTCGACAGGCGTTCATGCGGTGTTGCGGAAAGTGGTGACCTTCGCAACCCGGTGGTGAAACTATGCATCAGCAAGTTTATTCGTGGCAAATACGATTTTGCTTAGCCATTTATTTGATTTACATATAAATGGCTGCGCCACGTTCAGGATTTCGCGAGGGGGAGGATGGCCGAGGCGGCGGCGGGCACGACGATGTCCTTCACCACCACGATTTCCGTCGAGGCGGGAAGGGCGGGCGCGTCCGGCAGCGTGGCGAATTGCGACGTGAGGAAACGGGCGATGCGGGCCTGGGTGTCTTCCAGGTAGGGAATCGTGAGGTGGTCCGAACCGGGCACCGTTTCGTCCCCCATCAACTGGGCCAGTTTGGCGACGAGCTGGTCGGTGTGGGAATGCGGCACCACGTCGTCGCTGGCCGCGCGCAGTACGAACGTCGGTACTTTCAGCGTGGGCGCGTACTTGATCGACTCGAAGCGGTGGCGCAGCATGTACTCGATCGGCATCACGCGGAACTTGCGCTTGGCCAGCGCCAGGATCGAGTCGTAGGGGGTGATCAGGACGACGGCATGTACGGACCGTTCCTTCGCCACCTGCACGGCCACGCCGGAACCGAGGCTGCGGCCGACGACGGCGATACGGCGCGGATCGACGTGGTGGTGCGCGGCCATCCAGTCGAACAGCATGCAGCCGTCCTCGATCATGTGCGTTTCCGCCGGGTCGCCGTGCGAATCGCCGTAGCCGCGGTAATTCACGGCCAGCACGGCCATGCCGGGGAACAGCTTGCCGGCGTCGCGCACGACCCAGGACACTTCTTCGGACCGGCCGCCGAAATAGATGACGGCAGGACGCGTGCCGGGCATCTTCGGCGTCATCAGCCAGCCGGACAGCCGCGTGCCATCGCGGGCGCGCAGCACGACGGGCCGGGTGCGGTGGCCGCTGCTGCGCGGATGCAGCACTTCGCGTTCGACCGTGGGGTTGAACACGAGACGGCGCTGGTTCGCCGCGACCGCGGCCGTGAGGCCCAGCCACAACATGCTGGCAAAGCCAGCCATACCCGCCGCCAATTTTTTGTTAGTGCTCATGTATACAGTCTACCCCTGCCTTTCGAATTCTTCTGTGCGCTGCCCATCAAATCCCTTCAAGGATAGGCCGAAATCGCAAAGAGTAGTTTTGCCGCAACATCCTGTTACAGCGCCGACATTGTCGCTTCGATCAACCCTTTGTTAGGCTGTCTACACGAGGCAAAAGGAGTGGATTGACGTGAAGTGGAAAACGGTCGTGCCGGCCTGTGCGGCGCTGGGTCTGGTTGGCGTACTGGTGCTGCCTGCGTGGCGCACCGTGCGGGTGGGAGCGCCCGCGCCGGCATCGTCGGCGGTGCAGGCGGAGTACGCTGGCGCCGATGCCATCACCACCGGGCCGGCGTGGTTGTCCGACCTGGGTGCGCCGCCGTCGCCCGCCGCGGCGCCGGCTGAACCGCTGGCGCGGCGCGTCGAGCGCCTGGCCGCGAGCGGCGATCCGCGTGACGCCTGGCGCGCCTGGTGGCTGCTGCACGCCTGCGTCGTGTTCGAGCGCACGGGCCGCCTGCCCGGGCGCGACGGGACGGATGCGTCCGGCGAATCGATTGCCGATCCGGCGACCACCTGCGCCACCGTGAACGAGAGAATGAAGATGGCGCGCATCGACCACCTCGAGCGTGCCGCGCGCGCCGGCGTCGATGGGGCGCTGGCGGAATTGCTCGAGGAAGGCCCGTTCGGCGATCCAACGGCCCTCATGACCCGCCCCGACGACCCGCTCGTGAAGGAATGGAAGGCGCGCGTCAACGGGATGTTGAACGCGCAGGCCGAGCAGGGCTACTGGGCCAGCCTGTACCAGCTGTTCACCGGCTTCTGGTTCGGCCATCCGGCCATCGCGGCGGACCGCCAGAGCGCGCTGGCCTATGGCATGGCGCTGCGCGACATCATGGTCAAGCTCGACGGCGTGTCCGAGCAGGAGGCCATCCCCTTCAATGGCCCGTTCCTCGACGAGATCGGTGCTGGCCTGACGCCGGACCAGAAAGCCCATGCGCAGGTGCGCGCGGACGCGATCGTCGCCCGCGCCGCGGACCAGCGGGGGCGGAACGCCTCGGGCATTGCAAATCCGGTATGGATCGAGAGAAAAAAGTAATTGGTTCAGGCCATGTACTCGATTCTATGATGGGAGGTTTATAAGATAGCCATAACACCAATATGCTGAAATTTGCCATCCGCCTGGCGTTCACGCTCGCGCTGACGTTCGGTGCATTGCCGGCCTGGGCATCCGCCCAGGCGGTCCGGCCCGAGGGCCCCTGCGACATCTATGCCAGGGCGGGCGCGCCCTGCGTGGCCGCGCACAGCACCACGCGCGCGCTCTACGCCGCATACAACGGGCCCCTGTACCAGGTCATGCGCCAATCGGACGGCAAAACGCGCGATATCGGTGTCGTGCAAGGCGGCGGCTACGCGGACGCGGCGGCGCAGGACGCGTTCTGCGCCAACACCTGGTGCTGGATCACGATCCTGTACGACCAGTCGGGCAAGCGCAATCACCTGGTGCAGGCGCCGCGCGGCACGTGGACGGGGCCCGCGCTGGGCGGCATGGACAATCTCCCGCTCGCGGACCTGGCGCCGGTCACCGTCATGGGACACAAGGTCTATGGCGTGTATATCGCGCCGGGCATGGGCCTGCGCCTGAACGATACACACGGCGTGCCTGTGGATGACCAGGCGGGCGGACAGTATGCCGTCATCAATGGCTATCACTACAACGGGGCATGCTGCTTCGACTATGGCAACGGCGAGATCGACAGCATCGACGACGACAATGGCACGATGGAGGCGATCTATTTCGGCAACGCGAAAGGGTGGTACCACGGCAGCGGAGCCGGACCCTGGGTGATGGCCGACCACGAAAACAATCTGGTCGGTTGCGTCAACGACGACAAATCGAAGCGGTGCGCCAACCTGCCCAGCCTCGGTACACGCTTCGTCACTGCCGTCACGAAAGGCAAGCCGGGCCTGTGGGCGACGCTGGGTGGCGATGCCCAGCGGGGACAACTGGCCGTCATGTATGAAGGCCGCCGGATCGATGCGTCTTACGATCCCATGCGCAAGCAAGGTGCCGTTATTCTCGGCAATGGCGGCGACAACAGTACTGCGTCGCAAGGCACGTTCTACGAAGGCGCGATGACGGCGCCGCGGACCTATCCGTCGAATGCGACGGACCAGCTGGTCGCGCAGAACGTGGCGGCGGCCCGCTACGATGTGGCGGCCGTCAGTGTCGGGACGCAAGCGGTGTCCGACGTCCCGTCCAGCCTGCACACGTTCGCGCCGCTGCAATCCAAAGACTTGACGGTCACGTTCACCAATACGGCGGACCGCCCCGTCCAGGGCGTCACGCTGTCCATGGCGGCGCCGAAGGGCTGGAACGTCAATGCGCCCGAAAAAACCTTCACCGACGCGATCGCGCCCGGTCAAAGCGTGCACGCCGTGTTCACGATTCGATCCGGCGCCGCGCCGTTCAATGGCGACCTGAAAGGCGTGGCGACGTGGCAGGATCCGGCGAGCCGTGCGCGGCGCACCGAAGCGGCCGCCGCGAAGGTGCGCAATGTGGCGCCCGTGAAGATCAACGAATTCCGCCTGAGCGACGGCGCACGCACGAACCCGACCAATGCCTTCATCGAGCTGTACAACGCCGGTGAAAAGGAGGTCGACATCTCGAACTGGACGTTCGCGCAACACGCGACGCGCGAACCGCTGTTCTCCACGGTCAAGATGCCTGCCGGGACCCGGCTGGCGCCGCATGGCTTTTATGTGCTGGGCCTGTCCAATTCGGGCCTGGTGCTGCCCGCCCGGCCGGGCGACGCGACCCTCCACGTGCGGAATATCGATGGGATCAAGCCGGGCGACACCATCGTCGTCGGCAGCGGTGCCGACCGGGAAACCCGCAAGGTCGTCCGTGTCGGCACGGCGGCCGGCCAGGCGACGCCGCTGTGGCAGCCGCTGCCCGATGGCCCCATCATCACCATCCCGGCCGGGGCGACGAGCGTCCCCGTGACCACGACCGAGGGCTTCGCCGTCGGCGCTACCCTTGCTCTCGGCTACGGCACCACCTATCCCGTCGACGGGCGCGCGACCGAACACTACGAGAAAGTGACCATTACCGGCGTCGGCACGGCAGGCAGCCAGGCGTGGCTCGGTCTCGATGCCGCGGCAGGGGCGACCAATATCCAGGTGACGTCGACCGATGGCATTGCCGCCGGCGACAAGGTCCGGYTCGACATCGACAGCGTCGGTCACGGCATCGATACCGTCACCGTCAAGCGGGTGGGCACGGCAGCCCGGCGCACCAGCCTGGCCCGCGATGCCGTCGCCGGCGCCACGACGATCGTCGTCCATGGCGCGATCGGCTTCCCGACCAGGAAGAACGTCGATTACACGCCCGGCAAAGCCGTGATCGGCGCGCCCGGCAAGCTCGAAACCGTGGACATCGTCCGCGTCGATGGCACGCCGGGCGGCGATCTCACGCTGACGATTTCTCCGGCACTCGCGCAGGGCCACGTGGCCAGCGAACCGTTCGTGGAGCCGGGCACGGGCCTCGACCTGGCGGCGCCATTGAAGTACGACCATGCCGCCAACCTGCCGTTCAGCGTGCGCGGCACGGGCATCAGTTTCACGCCCGCCGTCCGCCATGCCCACTCGAGCAACGAACCGGTGCGCCCGGCGGGCAGCGGGATCGTGCTGGACCGCGCGCTCACCCGCGCCCATGACACGGACGCCGTCGTGCGGGTGGACACCGTGACCATCGCAGGCTTCCAGGGCAACCCGGACCAGTGGTTTGGCGGCCCGGTGTTGTCCCGGGAAGCGGGCAGCATGGTATTGCGCGATGCTGCGGGGCACGTGGTCGACAGCCTGAACTACGGCGATCTCGTCGACCCGTGGGCATCCGGCGGATTCCGCGGGGCCGCCGGCAAGGCCGCCACCTGTCACGCGCAGGCGCCGGGCATCCCCGGCGTGCAAGCGTGGGATCGCGCGCTCCCGGGCATCCCTTTCAGCGGGGCCACCGCGCAAGTCGATGCGAGCAATGGCAGCACGGGGCGCTATCCCGACGGCCAGGACAGCGACAACGATTGCGTGGATTTCGTGACGTCCGTCTCGATCAGGACAGGTGCGACGGCTGCGGGATCGACGAGCGTCAAGGCCGCCACGGTCGCGCAGTTTTTGCCCGGCCAGGCCGTCGTCATCGATGCCGGCGACGATGCCGAAACCTTGACGGTCGCAACGGTCGGTTCGCCCGGCCTGACCCGAGCAGCGGCACCGGCGGACAACGGGGCCACGGTGGTCCGTGTCGACGACGCGCGCCAGTTCACGGTCGGGCAGGCAGTGGTCATCGGCAGCGGCGCGGATGAAGAACAGGGTGTCGTCGCCGCGGTGGAGACGGGGTGGATGTCAGGCAAGCTGACCCTGCAGGCGCCGTTGACGCGCGCCCATGACGCGGGCGCCAGCGTCTCGGGCACCGGCATCGTGTTCACCGGGCCGCTCGCCAAAGCCCATCCGGCGGGCACGCCGATGACGGCGACGGGCGACCTGGCGACGCCAGGTGCGCCAAACAAAACGTCCGCCGTACACCTGGCCAATGAGTAGGGTGGGCACCCCTGTGCCCACGCGTGACTCGTGTCAGTGCAGCATCGGGCCGGACGAAGGCGCGTAACGTTCGACGTCGTGCAGTGCGTGTTCGACGCGCTCGTCGCCCGGCAGCATCTTCGCCTCGGGCGCATGCTCGACGGGACTGACGCCTTTTACGCGCATCCCTTGTTCGTAGACCATGCGCCCGCCGAACCAGCCCGAGACGATCACCCCGACGGCCGCGAGAGCCGACAGCGCCAGCGAACCGCCCGTGTGCTTGTACCCGTTGCGGCGCAGCGCGAGATTGGCCGCCGTCAGCGCGAGCGCGCCGCCGTTCAGCAGCGCGTGCACATTGGCCGTTTGCTTGACCTCGGTGCCGCTGTCGATTTCCAGGTAATCCATCGCGCCCGCGACACCGGCCGCGAGACCGCCGACGAGGCCGCCCGTCAGGCTGTAGAAGGCGGCGTTCGCGTAATCGTCGTTGTCCGTCGCGCGGTGCATGGCGTCGAGGATGAAGCCGAACGGGATCAGTGCGGCCGGCGCCACGATCAGCATCGGATGGAGTGGATGGCCGGCAAGTGTCAATTTGGGCATGGTTCCTCCGGGAAAGGTCGTGCCGGCGTCAGGAACGGGCGGGCCGGCGTGCAGTCAAGTGTGGCACAAGCCAGATCAGTTGCTACGCACGGTACCGTAGTGCACGCTCGGTTACACTAGCCCCCGTTTGACTCACCCGCAACGACACGACAAGGAGAATCCATGCACTTTTTGCTGATCTATGACCTGGCGCCCGACTACCTGGAGCGCCGCGGCGAATTCCGCAACGAACACCTGAAGCTGGGCTGGGAAGCCCAGGAGCGGGGCGAGATCGTCATCGCCGGCGCGCTGGCCGATCCGGCCGACCAGGCCGTGCTGCTGTTCACCGGCGACTCGCCGGAAGCGGCCGAGCGCTTCGCCCGCGCCGATCCGTATGTGATCAACGGCCTCGTGAAGCAGTGGCGCGTGCGCCCGTGGACCACGGTGATCGGCAAGGATGCCGCCAAACCCGTGCGGCCCGACTGACGCCGCGCGCGTTCAGAACGCCCAGTAGGGGCCGTTCGGGTCTGTCTCCATGCCAATGTAGACCTTGCGGCCGAAGAAGAACGGCAGGCCCCAGTCGAATGCGTTGCTGCTGTTGTGCTTGTTGTCGTACGTGCCGCCCACCCGACCCGCGACCGTGGCACTGGGCAACGCATCGATGCTCTCGATCGTGAACGCCACGGTACCCGACGCGCTGCCGTCGTAGGCTATCACCGTCGCGTTCAGGTTCAGCGGGTTCGCCGGGCAGTAGAAATCGGTGCTCCGGCTGCAGGCCGTCAGGCTCGTATCGTTGAAGTACAGGCCGTTCGAGCCGCTGTCGATGAAGCTGGCGGTCAGCGACGTACCCTTGTAGACCGTCGTGAAGTCGCCGTTCCCATCGGTGGCATAGCGGGTCGCGCTGCCGAGGGCGTTGTTCGCGCGCGTGCCGATGCCGAGCGTGAGGCTGCCGCTCAGCGACGTTGCGCCGCCCGTGCCCACCGCCGGCAGGGATATGACGATGCCGTTGTTGTCCATGCCCAGCGCGGCGACGGGATTGGCGACCTGTTTCGCCAGCGCCAGCGCGGTCGACGTGCACGTGCTGCCCGTGCAGGCGTAATACATCGCGCTGACGGCGTTGCTCGCGCACGCGGCCCCGCAATCCTCCTTGAACACGCCGACGCCGAGTATGCCGTTGGCGCCGACCGCGGCGACGGTGTTCATGCTGCTGCCCACGCTGCTGCACGACGTCGGCACCGCGCTCACACCGCCCGGCGCCTGCCCGATGACCTGGATCGATTGCGCCGGTGCCGTTGCGCCGGCCAGCTTGACGTCGGCCTGGACGACGGCACCCCATGTGTAGCCGCTCACGAACTGGCCGCATTCGCCGACCGGCGTGCCCGTGGCCGACGTCACGGCCGGCAGCGCCAGTCCGGTGTCGAGCGGGGCGACCAGGCGCAGGCCGTACGAACCCGTGTCCAGCAGCACGTGGTCGATGGTCTGGCAGACCGTCGTGCCGGGCCGGCACACGGTGACGCTGACGTAGGGCACGTTGAACTGGCCGGTCGCGCCGGCCGGGCCGTCGTCGACGGTGATCGGGATGACGTTGGCGGGCGGCGCGACCGTGACCGCGACACTGTTGCTCGTCTGGCCACAGGTGAGCGTGTAGGTGGCGGTATAGCTGGCGCCTTGCGCGGCCGGCGTGACCTGCTGGCTGCCGCTCGTGGCGACCTGGCCCGACCAGGCGCCGGACGCCGTGCAGGCCGTGGCGCCGGTGTTTTGCGTGCTCCAGGTCAGCGTCAGCGTATCGCCGCCCGTGACGCTGGTGCCGGACGCGCTGATGGCGACGGCAGGCTGGGCTGCGGGCGGCGCGCCATTGGAGGAACCGCCGCCCCCGCCGCCGCACGCGGTCAGGATCAGGCAGGTCAGGAGGATGGACAGGATCTTCATTCGAGCGTGTCCGTGTCGAAGCCGGCCGGCAGGCGGCTGTTGATCCAGGCGCGGCCCGCATAGGCACGCATGTGGCCACCGGATTCGATCGTCACGTCCGGCTGGGCGACGCGGACCTGTCCCCGGCCCGCCTTCGGCTGGCGCGCGCTCTCGTTCTTGAGAGTGGCGAAGTGCTGGCCGAGCAGTTCGCGCAGGTCGGGCAGGAAGGGCCCGTTCCACGTGACCGCGAACACGACGCCGTCCGCATCCACATATTCGCGCACCGTGGTGCCGCCGGCCAGCGTCGTCGTGTTGACGTTGTAGCTGGCGCTGCCGTTGTTACTTTTGCTACCGGTGGTGCCATTGGCCGCCGCGAGCGCCCGGGCCTGATGCACCGTGGTGGTGCCGGCGAAGGCGCTTGGCGCGCGTCCGAGCGAGGCGAGGCAAGGCGCGGCCGCCGATGCGGCCACCAGGCCGGCCGCGGCCAGCAGGGCCAGCCGGGGCCGGGACAAATGAGAAAGGTGTGAGGCGGGGCCGCGTGTGATCCGGCCGCGGAAAAACCGTAACATGCATGCTCCTGTCAGCGGGCAGTGCTTGCATTGTAATAGAGCAATAGGGGGTATTTACACCTTTTTTTACATGACCTTACATCTGTAGGGTGGGGGTATGTGAGGCCAGTGGCCTCACATACGAATGTGCCCACGCGTGACGTGTGCGGTTTGTTGGCGTTACGCGTGGGCACAGTGCGTGATTGATGCCCCCAGCATCAATCACCCCACCCTACTTGGCCGGCAACAGCTTCACGACAATATTGTGCGTCGTGAGCGCGATCGAGCGGTCCGGCGCCAGCGCCACGCCGATCGGGCGGTCCAGCCCGCCGGGCAGGGGGCCGAGGACGACGCCCGCGTGGCCGGGCACGCCGGCCACGGTGCTTGTCACGTTGTCCAGGTTGATCCGGCGGATCGTCGAGTTGTTGGTGTCGGCAATGTACAGGTCGTTGCCGTCCACCGCGATGCCGCTCGGGGCGCACAGGCGCGAGACGCCCGGCCCGCCGTCGATGGCGTCGCAGCGTCCGGCCAGGCCCGCCAGCGTGGACACGACGCCCTTGTCGTTCACCATGCGGATCGTGGAATTGCCCGTGTCGACGACGTACACGTTGTTCCATTTGTCGACGCCCACGTCCTGCGGGTCGCAGAACTGGGCCTGGTTGCCCGCGCCGTCGTGGCTGCCGCACACGCCCTGCGTGCCGGCGACCGTCGTGACGATGCCGTTGGCGTCGATGCGGCGCAGCAGGTGGTTGCCGGTGTCGGCCACCCACAGGTTGCCCAGCCGGTCCAGCGTGATGCCCGTGGGCCTGCAGAAGCGCGCCACGTTGCCCGGGCCGTTCGCGCTGCCGCAGGTGCCGTCGCCGGCCAAGGTGGTCGTCACGCCGTCCGGCGCCACGCGGCGGATGACGGAATTGCCGCTGTCCGTCACGTACACGACGCCGTTCGTGTCCACGACGAGGCGGCTCGGACCGTTGAAGCGCGCCGCCGCGCCGTTCCCGTCCGCATACCCGACGGCGCCGCGCGTACCGGCCAGCGTGGTCACGACGCCCTGCGGCGTGATCTTGCGGATGGTGGCGCTGGGGCCTTCCGCCACGTACAGGTTGCCGGCCGCGTCCGCCGCGATGCCTTGCGGGCCGTTGAAGCGCGCGGCGCCACCGGTGCCGTCCTGCGAACCCGCGCATTGCCCGCAGACGTCGCCCGCGATCGGGAACAGGCCGGTCGCGCCCGGCGGCCGGTCGGGCCAGCTGGGCCAGTCGGGGTGGTCGGGCCACGGCGGATCGTGATACCAGCTGACGCCGACCTCCACGCCGCCGTCGCAGCCGGCCACGCCCAGCAACAGGCAGGCGGGCAGCAGCGGGCGGGCGAGCATGCGGAGTAAGCGTACTGCGCGTTCGATGGTGGTCATGGCGGACTCCCGGGTGGAAACGGCATCTACGTTACCCAGCCATATTCGTCGTGCCATGCGGGACCTCAACACGCACGCGGTACTCGTGTGCAGGTCAGCCATAAGTCGCGCCGAAGCGACGGCTCGTACGGATGCGCTACGCGCGCGCGGCAGCGTGCGCACGGTTGAAACGTGAAGCTCAGTTCGCATGGATCTGGCTGTGCGGTAAGATCGTCCACGCCAACACAACCGCTGGAGGACCGTTGCCCACCGCCGTCAATCTGTGGCCGCTGCTCGGCATCGCTGCCGTCGTCGCCGGATTCCTGTTGCGTGCGAATCCCGTGCTCGTCGTGATCGCGGCCTGCGGCGTGACGGGCTGGGCCGCGCACCTGCCCGTGACGCCGAGGCCGGCGTGGGCAAGGCCGTGGCCCACGTCGCGACGAGCACTCTGCCGCTCGATTCGCGCCTGCTGGCCTGCGCCGCGTTCTGCGCGGGCATGGCATTATTTACCGTCGTGATGGCGGCGATCGGCATGTTCAGCGCCTATTGCGGCACGTTGATGACGCCGATGGCGGCGAATTTCAACATCGTGCCGGCCGCGCTGCTCCAGCTGCCCGACAAGAATGCCGTGATCAAGGCCCAGCTGCCGACCGCGTTGCCGCTGCTGGGCGCGAATATCGTCCTGCTGTATTTTTTGATGTATCGATGAGGCGTTTATGACTGCACCTGCTGCCCAAGCTCCCGTCAAGACCGTCTTGCTGACGGGATTCGAACCTTTCAATGGCGCCACTATCAATCCTTCATGGGAAGCCGTACGGCTGCTTGCCGGCTGGTCCGGGCCGGGCTTCGCCGTCGCCGCGCGCCAGCTTCCCTGCGTGTTCGGCACGGCCCTCGACGTGCTGCGCGCCGCCGTCGCCGAGACCCGGCCCGACATCGTGATCGCCGTCGGCCAGGCCGGCGGGCGCTCCGAGATCTCGCTGGAGCGCGTGGCCATCAACATCGACGACGCGATGTTCCGCGACAACGGGGGCGCGCAACCGGTCGATACGCCGATCGTCGCGGACGGCCCGGCCGCGTATTTCGGCACCTTGCCGGTGAAGGCGATCGTGCGCGCGCTGCGGCTGCGCGGGTTTCCGTCCAGCGTTTCGCAGACGGCCGGCACGTTCGTGTGCAACCACGTGTTCTACGGGTTGATGCACGATCTGGTCGGACAGTCCGTGCGGGCCGGGTTCATCCACGTGCCGTTCCTGCCGGAGCAGGCCGCGGACCGGCCGGAGCGGCCGCCGTCGATGGCATTGCGCGACATCGTCGATGCATTGCGCATCGCGGTGGAGGTGGCGGTAGTGACGGAGACCGATACGACGGAGGCGGGTGGGGCGACCCAGTAAACGGCATGTTGGACGTAGGGTGGGCACCCCTGTGCCCACGCGTGACGTATGCGTGATGCGAAGGTTCGCGTGGGCACGGGGTGCCCACCCTACCCGAGGTCCAGGATTTTTAGGAACGCCCGCACGACCGGCGCATCGTCCTGCGTGGGATACGTGATGTACAGATTGGCCGACGGCGGATTGGTGCGCACCGGCAGGAAGCGCACCCCCGGCCACCCGATGCGGCTCGTCGTCGACGGCATCAGCGCCACGCCCAGTCCCGCGCCGACCATCGCCAGCAGGGTCTGCGGCTCGGCCGCCTCCTGGAAGATCGTCGGCTGGAAGCCCGCGTTGACGCAGCACTGGAGCAGGTAGCGCGGCTCGGCCGACTGGTCCAGGTGCAGGGTCAGCATCGGTTCGTGCGCGATGTCGATCAGCTCGATCGCATTCTGCTGCGCCAGCGGGTGCCGGGCGTTGATGGCCACGCACACGTCTTCGCGGAAGCACAGTTCCTGCTTCAGGCCGGCGTTCCGCAGCATGTCCTCGTCGATCTTCGGCTCGCGCCAGAAGCCCACGTCGATCTGCTTGCCGCGCAGCGCGTCCCACTGGTCGTTCGGGCCCAGTTCGTGGATGGTCCACGTCACGCGCGGGAACTGGCTCTGGAATTGTTCCAGCAGGCGGGGGATCGGTCCCCACATCGCCGAGCCGACGATGCCCACGCGCAGGCGGCCGACCTCGCCGCGGTCGATCTGGCGGATCGTGTCGATGGTCATGCGCATGCGGCCCAGCAGGTCGGCCGCCTCGTGCATCAGGGCCTTGCCGGCCACGGTCAGCTCGAAGCTGCGCGTCGTGCGCGCGAACAGGCGCACCCCGAGTTCGCTCTCCAGCTTCATGATCTGCTGCGACAGCGGCGGCTGCGAGATGTGCAGGCGCTCGGCGGCGCGGCTGAAGCTTTTTTCTTCGGCCACCGCCAGGAAGTATTTCAGCTGCTTCAGGTCGATCGACATGAGGGCCTCGTCATTGACTCAAATGTGCGCCGCCGCGTGCAGCGCCACGGCCAGGCGGGCGCCGACGAGGGCGTTGTGCTTCACGAGCGCGATGTTGGTGGCCAGGCTGCGGCCGCCCGTCAGGTCCTTGATGCGCGCCAGCAGGAACGGCGTCACGGCCTTGCCCTTCACGCCCTGTGCGTCGGCCTCGCCCAGCGCCTGGGCGATGATGCCGTCGATTTCCTCGTTGCGCAGCGCGGATTCGACGGGCACCGGATTGCTGACGACGACGCCGCCCGTCAGGCCCAGCTGCCACTTGGTGCGGATGAAGCGGGCCTGCTGTTCCGGCGTGTCGAGCTGGAAGTCGGCATTGAAGCCCGATTCGCGCGTGAAGAATGCCGGAAAGCCCGGCTGGCCCACGCTCACGACGGGCACGCCATGCGTCTCCAGGTATTCCAGCGTGAGGCCGATGTCGAGGATCGACTTCACGCCCGCGCACACGACGACGACGTTGGTTCGCGCCAGTTCCTGCAGGTCGGCCGAGATGTCGAAGCTCGTCTCGGCGCCGCGGTGCACGCCGCCGATGCCGCCCGTGACGAACACTTCGATGCCCGCGAGGGCCGCGCAGATCATCGTGGCGGCGACCGTCGTCGCGCCCAGCTTCTTCTCGGCCAGCACATAGGCCAGGTCGCGCCGGCTCACCTTCAGGGCATCGCCGGCATTGCCCAGCCGTTCGAGCTGGGCGTCGGCCAGGCCCACGCAGATCTTGCCGTCGATGAGGGCGATCGTGGCGGGCACGGCGCCGGCGGCGCGGATCACCTGCTCGACCTCGCGCGCCGTCTGCACGTTCTGCGGGTAGGGCATGCCGTGCGAGATGATCGTCGATTCGAGCGCGACGACGGGCTTGCCGGCCGCACGCGCGGCCTGGACTTCGGGGGAAAACTGGAGGAAGGCGTGCATGTTCAGTCCTGTGATAGCAGAGGTTCCTGGTAGATGGCGGCGAGGCTGTCCGGTCCGATGCCGGGATGGACGGTCTCGGGCACGCCCAGCGTGAGCTCGGACAGGTGCAGGCCGCGCTTGCAAGCCAGCACGAGGTCGTCGGCACCATCTTCCTGCACGAGCGACCAGCAGACGGCCGCCGCGAAGGCGTCGCCGGCACCCGTCACGTCGACGACGGCAGCCGGCGCCGCCGGCAGGTCGACGATGGCGTCGCCCACGGTGACGAGCACGCCGCGCGCGCCGCGCGTGACGATGACGTCGCGTGCACCCTGCGCCTGCACGTCGCGCATCGCGGCGCCCACCGCATCATCGTCGGGCAGCGGCCGGCCGACGCGGGCCGCCAGTTCGCCGGCGTTCAGGATCAGGAGGCGCACGCCGGCGAGGTCCGCGGGCAGGCGCGCCATCTTCGGTTCGGACACGGCCACGAGCACGAGCGGCGTAGCGGTGCGCCGGGCCTGGGCGACCAGGGCGGCGATGGTGTCGTGCGGCAGGTTCAGGTCGGCCACGACGAGGGCGGCGCCCGTGAGCTGGGCCTGGCGCGCATCGATGAACGCCGGGTCGAGCCGGTCGTACAAGGCCATGTCGGCCAGCGCGACGACCATCTCGCCGTCGCGGTCGAGCACGGCCGTGTACGTGCCGCTGCAGCAGTTGTCCAGGCGCAGGGCGCCGCGCACGTCGATGCCCAGGGTTTCCGCATGGTCGAGCAGGGCGGTGCCGGCACTGTCCGTGCCGATGGCCGTCAGCAGTGCCACGGTCGTGCCCAGCCGCGCCAGGTTCTCGGCGATGTTGCGCGCCACGCCGCCGAACGATTCGCTCTGGCTGGCCGGATTCGACGTGCGCAGGACGAGGGCGTCGCAGGAGCGCAGCTTGCGGTCGAGGTTGGCGGCGCCCACGCACACGACGGGACGGCGGTCCGG
Source organism: Massilia sp. P2_C2 (assembly GCF_056404615.1). Taxonomy (NCBI): domain Bacteria; kingdom Pseudomonadati; phylum Pseudomonadota; class Betaproteobacteria; order Burkholderiales; family Oxalobacteraceae; genus Massilia; species Massilia sp. P2_C2. The sequence goes on from NZ_JBFUDR010000003.1 coordinate 42,246, forward strand.
CAGCACGTAGGCGCGGCCGAGCAGCTTGCGCTCGCGGATCAGCCCCGCGATATAGCCGGCGACGGCCGAGCGCGACAGGCCCAGCAGGTTAGCCAGCTCCTGTTGCGAGACGAACGGATTTGCGCGGATGGCCTCGTACAACTGTTGCTTTTTTGACGGTTCGGTCACGGTGGCGGATGGGTTAAACTTTTGTTTTTCATCTTAAACATATGTTTGCCCATGGTCAACGGGGTTCTCGACAAATCTATAGCATAAACGTATAAATCGAGCAGAAAAATGGTATTTGCCATACCAATCGACATTCATGCATAGTTTGCACCCTGACCCCGCCTTGCCATCACCGAACATGACCCCTCACCCCTTCAGCAATACTCCCTTCGAAGCCGCCGACGTCATCCGCGCCCGCAAGCCGGGCTTCACGCCGCGCGTGGCCCTGATCCTCGGTTCCGGCCTGGGCGTGCTGGCCGAGCAGATGGCGGACGCGGTGACGATCAGCTATGCCGACCTGCCCGGCTTCCCGATCAGCACCGTGCATGGCCACGCCGGCGAACTGGTGCTGGGTACGCTCGCGGGCGTGCCCGTCGCGTGCATGAAGGGCCGCGGCCATTTCTACGAAGGCTATGGTCCGGGCGTGATGACCTCCGCCGTGCGCACGTTCAAACTGATCGGCTGCGAATTGCTGTTCGTGACGAATGCCGCCGGCTCGCTGCGGCCGGAAGTGGACGCGGGCAGCGTCGTCGTACTGACGGACCACATCAACCTGCTGCCGGGCAGCCCGATGGCCGGCCCGAACGACGACCGCTTCGGTCCGCGCTTCTTCAGCATGGCCAACGCGTACGACGCCGATATCCGCGACCTGATCAAGGCGACGGCCAAGGACAAGAACATCACCGTGAACGAAGGCGTGTACCTGGCCTGCCCGGGCCCGAACTTCGAGACGGCCGCCGAGATCCGCGCATTCAAGGCGCTCGGCGCGGACGTGGTCGGCATGTCGGTCGTGCCCGAGGTGATCGCGGCGCGCCACTGCGGCCTGAAGGTGGCGGGCATGTCCGCCATCACCAACCTGGCCGAGGGCTTGACGCCGTTCCCGCTGTCGCACGAACAGACGCTGAAGTATGCTGCCATCGCGGCCAAGGACATGGTCACGCTGATCCACGGTTTCATCGAACGCCTGGGCCAGTCGACGACCGCCGCCTGAACATTCGGAAGGGATCCCATGTCACGCGCATTCATCCTCCTGCTGGACTCCTTCGGCCTCGGCGCCTTGCCCGATGCCGACAAATACGGCGACACGGGCGCCAACACCCTCGGCCACATCGCCAAGTGGGCCGCGGAGGTGGGCCGGCCGCTGGCGCTGCCCAACCTGGAACGCATCGGCCTCGGCGCCGCCGCGCACAAGGCGAGCGGCGAATGGCCGGCCGGCTTCGCGCGCCGCGACGGCTTCACGGGTGCCTGGGGCGCCGCACGCGAGCGCTCGACCGGCAAGGACAYGCAGAGCGGCCACTGGGAAATCGCCGGCGTGCCCGTGCTGTTCGACTGGGGTTACTTTCCGAAGACGGTGCCCACGTTCCCCTCGGCGCTGACCGACAGGCTGGCCGCGATCACGGGCGTGCCGGGCTGGCTGGGCAACTGCCACGCGTCCGGCACGACGATCATCGCGGAACTGGGCGACGAGCATGTCGCCACCGGCAAGCCGATCATCTATACGTCGGCCGATTCCGTGATGCAGATCGCCGCGCATGAAGAGCACTTCGGCCTCGAGCGCCTGTATGAAGTGTGCGAAGCCGCGTACGAGCTGGTCAAGCCCTACAACATCGGCCGCGTGATCGCGCGTCCGTTCACGGGCAGCGACGGCAATTACAAGCGCACGAGCAACCGCCACGACTATGCGGTGCCCCCGACGGCGCCCACCCTGCTCGACCACGTGAAAAACGCCGGCGGCGAAGTCATCGCACTGGGCAAGATCAGCGACATCTTCGCCGGTCAGGGCGTCACGCAACTCATCAAGGGCGCCGACAACATGGTCTTGTTCGACCGCCTGCTGGACGTGGCCGGCACGGCGCCCGACAAATCGCTGACGTTCGTGAACTTCGTCGACTTCGACATGCACTTCGGCCACCGCCGCGACGTGGCCGGCTATGCGGACGCGCTGCACGAGCTGGATGCGCGCCTGCCGGACTTCGTCGCGAAGCTGAAAGAGGGCGACCTCGTCGTCGTCACGGCGGACCACGGGTGCGACCCGACGTGGGCCGGCTCCGACCACACGCGCGAGCATATCCCGATGCTGTTCTTCGGCCCGGCCGCGCCCGCGCGCGAGCTGCCCGTGTCCGACACGTTTTCCGACATCGGCGCCACGCTGGCGCATCACCTCGGCGTCCAACCCCTTGCCAACGGAACCGCATTGCTATGAGTCCGCATTTAAAGCTCACCTTGGATTTTCAACGTAACACGGCRCAAGGCCTCGACCTGGGCTTGATCAACCACCTGAAGGTCAACCGCAACGCCGCCGACCGCCGCGCCGCCAGCCTGGCGAACCGCCGCACGGTCAAGAAGGAATACCAGGCCGCCTGGCTCGTGCGCGCCATCCAGTGCATCGACCTGACCACGCTGTCCGGCGACGACACGCCGGGCCGCGTCGAGCGCCTGTGCCGCAAGGCCATGCGTCCGCTGCGCGCGGACCTGATGGACGCGTTGGGCCTGGACACGCTGACGACGGGCGCCGTATGCGTCTACCACGAGATGATCAAGCCGGCCGCGCAGATCCTGCACGGCCGCCTGCCGATTGCCGCCGTCTCCACCGCGTTCCCGGCCGGTCTCTCCAGCCTGGAAACGAAGCTGCGCGAGATCGAACTGTCCGTGGCCGCGGGCGCCACCGAGATCGACATCGTCATCACGCGCCAGCACGTCCTGACCGGGAACTGGCAGGCGCTGTACGACGAGATGGTCGCCTACCGCCAGGCATGCGGCGACGCGCACGTGAAGGCGATCCTCGCGACGGGCGACCTCGTCACCCTGGACAACGTGGCGAAAGCATCGTGGGTCTGCATGATGGCGGGCGCCGATTTCATCAAGACATCGACCGGCAAGGAAGGTGTGAACGCGACCATTCCCGTGTCGCTGGTGATGGTACGCGCGATCCGCGAGTACTATGAACGCACCGGCTACAAGGTCGGCTACAAGCCGGCCGGGGGTGTGTCCTCCGCCAAGTCCGCACTGCAATACCTGACCGTGATGAAGGAAGAGCTGGGCAACGAATGGCTGCAGCCGCACCTGTTCCGCATCGGCGCATCGAGCCTGCTGACCGACATAGAGCGCCAGCTCGAGCACTACGTCACCGGCAGCTATTCGGCCGCTTATCGCCACGCCCAACCCTGAACGGATTCGTCATGCCCACAATTAAAGAGATTCTGCAAACCATGGATTAYGGCCCTGCACCCGAGAGCACCAGGGAAGCGCACGCGTGGCTGGATGCGCACGGCCGCCGTTTCGGCCTGTTCGTCGACGGCGCCTGGACGGATGCCAACGAAACGTTCGGATCCTTTAATCCGGCCGACGGCAGCGAACTGGCGCAGGTGACGCAGGCCACCCAGGCCGACATCGACCGCGCCGTTGCCGCCGCGCGCAGCGCGCAGCCGGGCTGGGTCGCCCTCGGCGGCCACGGCCGCGCGAAGGTGCTGTACGCGCTGGCACGCCTGCTGCAGAAGCACGCGCGCCTGTTCGCCGTGCTGGAAACGCTGGACAACGGCAAGACGATCCGCGAGACGCGCGACGCCGACCTGCCGCTGGCCGCCCGTCACTTCTACCACCACGCCGGCTGGGCCCAGCTGCAGTCGGAAGAATTCGCGGACTACCGCGCCGTGGGCGTCGTCGGCCAGATCGTGCCGTGGAACTTCCCGCTGCTGATGCTGGCGTGGAAGATCGCGCCGGCGCTCGCCGCCGGCAATACCGTCGTGTTCAAGCCGGCCGAATTCACGTCGCTGACCGCCTTGCTGTTCGCCGAAATCTGCCAGCAGGCCGGCGTGCCGGCCGGCGTCGTCAACATCGTCACGGGCGACGGCCGCGTGGGCGAGGCGATCGTCAATCATCCGGGCATCGACAAGCTGGCGTTCACCGGCTCGACGGAAGTGGGTCGCCTCATCCGCAAGGCCACGGCCGGTACCGGTAAAAAGCTGTCGCTGGAACTGGGCGGCAAGTCGCCGTTCATCGTGTTCGACGACGCCGACCTGGACGCCGCCGTCGAGGGTCTCGTCGACTCGATCTGGTTCAACCAGGGCCAGGTCTGCTGCGCGGGCTCGCGCCTGCTCGTGCAGGAATCGATCTACCCGCGCTTCATCGAGAAGGTCAAGGCACGCATGCGCAACCTGCGCGTCGGCTCGCCGCTCGACAAATCGAACGACATCGGCGCGCTCGTCGACCCGGTGCAGCAGCAGCGCATCCACGGCCTCGTGGAATCGGCGCGTGCCGAGGGCTGCGAGATCTGGCAGCCGGAGGCCGGGTCGCCGGCCGGCAATACGCCGACTTCTGGCGCCTGGTACCTGCCCACGCTGATTACCGGTGCCTCGACGACGGCCACCGTGGCGCAGACGGAGATCTTCGGCCCCGTGCTCGTCGCCTCGAGCTTCCGCACGCCGGGCGAGGCCGTGCAGCTGGCGAACAACACCGTGTACGGCCTGGCGGCCTGCGTGTGGAGCGAGTCGATCAGCCTCGCGCTGGACGTCGCCCCGCAGATCAAGGCCGGCGTCGTGTGGATCAATACCGCGAACCAGTTCGATGCCGCCTGCGGCTTCGGCGGGTACAAGGAATCCGGCTTCGGCCGCGAGGGCGGTAAAGAGGGCATGGTCGAGTATCTGGTGCCGCTGGCGGAAGATGCCCGTCCGGCCGCACCGGTCGTCGCGGAAAAGGGGAAAGTGAAGCTGGCCGGCGGCGACGCCCCATTTGCCGTCGACCGCACGGCGAAGCTGTACATCGGCGGCAAGCAGGCACGCCCGGACGGTGCCTACAGCCGCGCGATCCACGGCGCGGGCGGCGAATTCCTGGCCGACGTGGGCGAGGGCAACCGCAAGGACATCCGCAACGCCGTCGAGGCTGCGCACAAGGCATCCGGCTGGGCCAGGGCCACGGCGCACAACCGTGCGCAGGTGCTGTACTACATCGCCGAGAACCTGGCCGTGCGTGCCGACGAATTCGTCGCGCGCATCGCCGCGCAGACTGGTGCAAAGGATGCAGCACGCGAAGTGCAGGCGTCGGTCGAGCGCCTGTTCTACTGGGCCGCATGGGCCGACAAATACGACGGCCTCGCGCACCAGCCGCCGATGCACGGCATCACCGTCGCGCTGAACGAGCCGGTGGGCGTGATCGGTATCGTGTGCCCGGAGGAGAATCCGCTGCTGGGCTTCATCTCGCTGGTGGCGCCGGCGCTGGCGCTGGGCAACCGCGTGGTCGCGGTGCCGTCGGAAGCGCATCCGCTGTCCGCGCTGGACCTGTACCAGGTGCTGGACACCTCGGACCTGCCGGGCGGCGCGCTGAACATCGTCACGGGCAGCCACGACGAACTGGCGCGCACCTTGGCGTCGCACTTCGACGTGGATGCCGTGTGGCGCCATGACGGGTCGGCGGAAGGATGCGCGGAAGTGGAGCGGCTGTCGGCCGAATCGCTGAAGCGCACATGGACGGGTGGCGCGAAAGGGCGCGACTGGTTCGATGCGAAGCAGGCGGGTGGCCGTACCGTGTTGCAGCACGCGAGCCAGGTCAAGAACGTGTGGATTCCGTACGGCGTGTAATTGCGTAGGGTGGGCACCCCTGTGCCCACGCGTGACGTGTGCGGTTTGCGAACGTCCGCGTGGGCACGGGGTGCCCACCCTACGGTTTGGAGAATTGTATGTTCCTACCCCAAGAAATCGTCCGCAAAAAACGCGACGGCGGCACCCTGACCGCGGAAGAGATCCGCTTCTTCGTGCGCGGCATCCCGGACGGCAGCGTCACCGAAGGCCAGATCGCCGCGCTCGCGATGGCCGTCTATTTCAACGACATGACGATGGACGAGCGCGTGGCCTTCACGCTCGCGATGCGCGATTCCGGCCAGGTCATGGAATGGAAATCGCTGGACCTGCCGGGCCCCGTCGTCGACAAGCACTCGACCGGCGGCGTCGGCGACGTCGTCTCGCTGATGCTCGGCCCGATGATCGCCGCCTGCGGCGGCTTCGTGCCAATGATTTCCGGCCGCGGCCTCGGCCACACGGGCGGCACCCTCGACAAATTCGATTCGATTCCCGGCTATTGCACCGTGCCGGACCCGGAACTGTTCCGCAAGATCGTCAAGGACGTGGGCGTGGCCATCATCGGCCAGACCGCCCAGCTGGCACCGGCCGACAAGCGTTTCTACAGCATCCGCGACACGACGGCGACCGTGGAGTCCGTCGCGATGATCACGGGTTCGATCCTGTCCAAGAAGCTGGCGGCGGGCCTGGACGCCCTCGTCATGGACGTCAAGGCCGGCAGCGGCGCGTTCATGCCGACGTATGAAAAATCCGTCGAGCTGGCGGAATCCATCGTCCACGTCGGCAACGGTGCCGGCACGCGCACGTCCGCGATCCTGACGGGCATGGACGAGTCGCTGTGCCCGGCGGCCGGCAATGCCGTCGAGGTGCGCGTGGCGATCGATTACCTGACCGGCAAGGCCCGCCCGGCGCGCCTGCACGAGGTGACGATGGCATTGTGCGCCGAGATGCTCGTCCTGTCCGGCCTCGCCGCGACCGAAGAGCAGGCGCGCGCCAGGTTGCAGCACGCGCTCGATTCGGGCGAGGCGGCCGAGCGCTTCGCGCGCATGGTCACGGCACTGGGCGGCCCGGCCGACCTGATGGACAATCCGGACGCGCACCTGGCCAGGGCACCGATCGTCGTGCCTGCGCCGGCGCCGGCATCCGGCTACGCAGCTGCGACGGATTGCCGCGGCCTGGGCCTGGCCGTCGTCGGCCTGGGCGGCGGGCGCATCCGGCCGCAGGATCCGATCGACTTCGCCGTGGGCCTGACGGACCTCGTCGAGCTGGGCACGCAGATCGAGGCCGGCCAGCCGCTGGCGCTTGTCCATGCGCGCACGCAGGCCGCGGCCGAGCGCGCCGTGCGCGAGGTGCAGGCCGCGTACCGCGTCGCCACCGAACGGCCGGCGGCGCGGCCGATGATCTACAAGACCATACGCCCATGAACTACCAGAAGCTGATCGACGAAGCCCGCGCCGCGCGCGAAGCGGCCTACACGCCATACTCGCACTTCAAGGTGGGCGCCGCCCTCGAGACGAAGGATGGCCGCGTGTTCCGCGGCTGTAATGTCGAGAACGCCTCGTACGGCCTGTGCAACTGCGCCGAGCGCACGGCATTCTTTTCCGCCATCGCCCACGGCTATGCGCCGGGCGATTTCGCGGCGCTGGCCGTGATCGGCGACACGGACGGCCCCATCGCCCCGTGCGGCGCCTGCCGCCAGGTGATCCTGGAACTGGGCGGCAACGACCTGCCGGTCGTGCTCGCGAACCTGAAGGGCGACGTGATGGAAACGACGGCCGCCGCGCAGCTGCCGAATGCGTTCGGCGGCCGGGATCTGCAAAAGTGAAACGGCCTGCACGGTTCAGCGCCGTTTAAGGCAAGCGGGCCCGGATGCTGTCAAACTTGAATCCGCGGACAAGCCCACAACATGGGGGCTATCCGTTCATTCAAAGGAGCAGACGTCATGAGCCCGCAAGATTCGCAGATGTTGCACGATTTCCTGAGCCAGCTGATCCAGGCCCGMGGCATCCAGAAGGACCCGGAAGCGGATGCCGAGATCCAGCGTGCCGTGGCCCAGCAGCCGGACGCCGCCTACCTGCTGGTGCAACGTGCATTGCTGCTCGAACAGGCGCTCGGCAATGCCAAGGACCGCATCGCCGGCCTGGAGAGCCAGTTGCAACGTTCCGACCGGAAAGACGACGATGGTCGTTTCCTTGATGCCAATACCTGGGGCAATAGCGGCCGGTCGCAGCCGGCCCAGCCGGCCCAATCGTACCAGCGCGACGTGCAGCAGCCTTTCCAGGCCCAGCCGCAGTATCAACCCCAATACCAGCCGCAATACCAGCCGCAGTACCAGTCGGCACCGTCGTCGGGCTTCCTGCGCGGCGGCTTCGGCAGTACGCTCGGCTCGATCGCGGCGACGGCGGCCGGCGTGGCCGCGGGTGGCTTCCTGTTCCAAGGGCTGGAAAACATGTTCAGCCACCATGATCGCGGCGGCAACCGCCTGCTGAACAGCGACGACCCGGCCAACAACCTGTTCAACGACCAGTCCGGCAGCTCGCTGGCCGACCAGGCCGGCCTGGGCGACGTCGACCAGGTGCTGGGCAATGGATCGTCGTCGGAAGGCTTGTTCGACAGCAGAGTCGACAATGGCAGCCTGGATGGCGGCCAGGGTTTTTTCGATGGGGACGGTTCGGACGAGGGCCTGTTCAGCTGACTTAAAGTCTGCGTAGGGTGGACACCCCTGTGCCCACGCGAACGCCAACATGACGCGAACGCCAACATGACGCGGACGTTACGCGTGGGCACGGGGTGCCCACCCTACCGGCTCGGCAGGAACAGGTCTTCCGGCTTCCACGGATCGTAGGTCCCCACGTTCCACACATGGCCTTCGGGGTCGCGGCACATGAAGCCGCGGCTGCCGAATTCCGTGTCGGCAGGTTCCTGCAGGATCATGGCGCCGGCGTTGCGTGCGCGCTCGCACACGCGGTCGGCGTCATCCACCTGCAGGTAGACGGTCTGCGTCTGGCGGCCCTTGATCTCGTCAGGCTGCACGAGCACCTTGCCGTATTCGCCCTCGTCGCTGACGGAGCCCAGCATGATCATGCCGTCGCCGAGCGTCAGCTGGGCGTGGGCGATGGCGCCGTCGATGCCGGGCACGGCCACCTGGCAGGCGWAGCCGAAGACTTCACACAGCCAGTCGATGGCGGCGGGGGTGTCGCGGTAGCGCAGGCAGGGGATGGCGGTCGAAGGCATGGCGGACTCCTGTCGATTGGAGTCCCCATGCTAGCAGCAGACGGGGATCGTTACATCTGCTGGAACAGATAGCTGTGGTTGCGGCTGACCTCCAGCTCGCCCGGCCAGCCGCGCACCTTCAGCATCTGGCGCCCGCGCAGGTCGCGCTTGACCTCGGCGATGGCGTCCACGCGCACGAGCGYGGAGCGGTGGATGCGCCAGAAYTCGTCCGGGTCGAGCTCGTCCAGCAATTCCTTCAATGTYTTGCGGATGAGGAATTCCGCGCCGACCGTCTGCACSCGYGTGTATTTCTCGTCGGACTGGAAAAACAGGATCTCGCGCGTGCTCACCATGCGCAGGCTGGMYCCGACCTGGGCCTGGATCCAGCGCAGGTASGCCGGCTTCTCCGGCTTGCCGCGGTTTTCCAGCAGCGTGGTCAGCTTCGCCAGCTGCTGGCCGATGTCCTGCGGCGGCGAGGCGGCCGCGCTGCTCGCGCACGCGCGCAACCGCGCCTGCAGCCGCGCGCACGTGGTCGCGAGCCGCTCCGCCGACACGGGTTTCAGCAGGTAGTCGAGCGCGCCCTGTTCGAAGGCATCCAGCGCGTACTGGTCGTAGGCCGTGGCGAACACGATGTGCGAGCGCTCGTACAGCCGGCGCGCGGCCTCGATGCCGGACAGGCCCGGCATGCGGATGTCGAGGAAGGCGATGTCGGGCCGCAACTGTTCGCCCAGCTCGACGGCTTCCACGCCGTTCGCGGCCTCGGCCACGATCTGCAGGTCCGGCCACACCTGCTGCAGGCGCGCACGCAGCAGGTCGCGCATCGGGGCTTCGTCGTCGGCGATCAGGGCGGTGACGGGACGTTCTTCCATTCTCACGCATCCTCCATCATTTTGTAGGGTAGCCGGATCGTGGCGCAGGCGCCGCCGCCCGCCGGAGATGTCATGTCCAGCGCGGCATCCGCGCCGTACAGCAGTTGCAGGCGCTCGCGGATATTGGCGAGGCCGACGCCGTCGTCCGCGTGCGGGTCGATGCCGACGCCATCGTCGCACACTTCCACGTGCAGGTCGGCGTCCACCACACGGGCGCGCACGGTGACGGTGCCGCCTTCGATCTTCGGTTCCAGCCCGTGCTTGATGGCGTTCTCGATCAGCGTCTGCAGCATCATCGGTGGGAACGGGGCGCTGCCGAGGAAGTCCGGYACCTGGAAGCGYACCTGCAGGCGTTCCTTCATCCGSGCCTGCATGATGGCRAGGTAGGCGCGCGACAGYTCGACCTGCTTGCCGAGCGTGGCGCCGCCGCGCTGGCGCATCTGGGGCAGGGTGGAGCGCAGGTAGTCGATCAGGTGGGCRTGCACGCGCGCCGCTTCCGGCGGATCCGTCTCGATCAGCTGGCCGATCAGGGCCAGCGTGTTGAACAGGAAGTGCGGCTCGACCTGGGCCTGCAGCGCGGCCATTTTCGCTTCCATCAGGCGGCGCTCCAGSGTGGCGACRTTGGCCTGCGTGGTCGCCTCGCGCGCCATCAGCTCGGCCTTGCGCTTGCCGCCGGCCAGCACCTTGACGGCGAACGARATGAAGATGTACCAGACCCCGGGCTCGGGTGTGTGCACCATCCCGAAGAAGATCATCACGAACAGCCACGTGAGGAACAGCTGGCGCCACTCGACGACGGCGAGCCAGTCGAAGAAGCGCCACCACAGCTTGCTGGCTTCGTTGAAGGCGTCGCGTACGAAGTCGAGTACGCGGTTGATGTCGCTGGCGCTCATGCCGTTCTCCGCTTATTGCTTGCCGTAGTGCTCGCGGTGTGCGCGGCGACGGTCGACGATGAATGCGCCCGCGACGAGCTTGATGCCGAGGAACAGCAGGAACAGGAACAGCGCCAGGGGCAGGAGGCTGATCACGAAGGCGAGGCCGACGCAGCAGGCCAGCATGGTGGGCAGCGGCATCACGGCGATGGCGCGCACGGCGCGGCGGCAGGCCTGGACGATGTCGCGGGCGAGGTCTTCCAGCGTGGCGGCGAAGGTGCGGAAATCGGTCTTGTTCATGGCGGCTCCTGGTCTGCGGGGTGTTGCGATGGGTTCACTATAAATCCGTCCAGGCATCGTGGCCACTGGGGGCCGACGAATTGCCGAAAACATGGGATGAGGGGTCGTGCGGTCGGATGGACGGGGCGGCTGCGGCGTAATATGATGTCGTTCATGAAATTTTTACACCGACCATGAGCCGAACCGGACGCCTGTTCCAGCTGATGGACGCCCTGCGCGGCCACCGCCGCCCGGTGACGGCCAGCGCGCTGGCCGAACGCCTCGGCGTGTCCGAGCGCACCATCTACCGCGACATCCAGACGCTCGTCCAGCTGGGCGCTCCGGTGGACGGTTCGGCCGGTGTCGGCTATGTGTTGCGCACCGGCTTCTTCCTGCCGCCGCTGATGTTCGACGCCGACGAACTGGAAGCCCTCGTGCTGGGCGCGCGCTGGGTGCGGCAGCAGGGCGATCCCGCGCTGTCCGCCGCGGCCGACCGCACCCTGGCCAAGATCGCCACCGCGACGCCGCGCGACCTGCGCGACCACATGGCGGAGACGAGCCTGTGGGTGCCGGCGTTTCCGGCCGCCACGCCGGTCGAGGCGTTCATCCAGCCGGCGCGCGAGGCGATCCGGCACCAGTGCAAGCTGCGCATCGCCTACCGCGACGAGCGGGACATGGCGACGGAGCGCATCGTGTGGCCGTTCGCGCTCGCGTTCTTCGAAGGCAAGCGGGTGATGGCGGCGTGGTGCGAACTGCGCGCCGCGATCCGCCATTTCCGCGTCGACCGCATCGTCCGGGCCGAGCCGGGCACGGAACGCTATCCGTCGCCGCGCCACCAGCTGTTGCGGCGCTGGCGGCAGGAATACGATATTCCCGAGTACTCCTGACAGGATCTGTCAGGGCAGGGTCTTAGAATCTGCTCGGCAGGAGAAAATTGGTAGGACAGGCTCTTAATATTGTTGAATTTCCCACTGATTGGAGACGACACATGCAGCTCTACTACAACCCGTACTCGTCCAATACCCGCCGCGTGCTGCTGGCGGCCGACCACCTCGGCATCGCGTTCGACCTCGTCAAGATCGACCTGGCCAGCCAGGACGACCGCCGCCGCCTCGGCGAAGTCAATGACAACGGCAAGCTCCCGGTGCTGATCGACGGCGACTTCATCCTGTGGGAATCGTGCGCGATCATGCAATACCTGGCGGACGGCACGCCGGGCCAGACCGTGTGGCCGCAGGAGCGCCGGGCGCGGGCCGACGTAAGCCGCTGGATGTTCTGGGCGTGCCAGCATTTCTCGCCGGCCATCGGCGTGCTCACGTGGGAATACCTCTGGAAGAAATTCGTCACCGGCCAGGATGCCGATCCGAAGGAAGTGGCGCGCGGCGAAGCCGACCTGGCCGAAGCGGCCCGCGTGCTGGACAAGCACCTGACCACGCGCCGCTGGCTTGTCGGCGACGATGTCACGCTGGCCGACTACGCCGTCGTGGCCTCGCTCATGTACAAGGACAAGGCCGCGCTGCCGCTGGACGGGTATCCGCACCTGCTGGCCTGGTTCGGGCGCATCCAGGCGCTGCCGGCATGGCAGCGTACCCACCACGCGTGGTGAGCGCGGCTCAGCCGTTCCAGTGCCGGCGCAGCAGGCCGTAATACACCGTATCGGCCGGCTCGCCTTGCACGATCCACCGTTCGGGCATGTAGCCTTCCTTGCGGAAACCGAGCTTTTCCAGCACCCGCGCCGACGCCGTGTTGCGCGGGTCGATGTCGGCCTCGACGCGGTTCAGGTCGAGCGCCGTGAAGCCGAAGTCGAGCAGCGCCCGCAACGCCTCGCTGACATAGCCGCATCCCCAGTGGGCGCGCGCGAGCGCATAGCCCAGTTCACAGCGCCGGCTCGTCTCGACGAAACGGTGCAGGCTGGCGTTGCCGATCAGCTCACCGGTTTCACGCAGCTCGATGCCGAGCCGCATGCCGCTGCCGTCGGCATACGCGGCCTGCGTGGCGGCGATGTGTTCGTGGGCCTGGTCCAGCGCCGCCCACGGCCCGCTGCTCCAGTAGCGCGCCACTTCCGGATCGGAAAACACGGCGTAGTGCGCGGCGGCGTCGCCTTCGTCCATCCAGCGCAGTTTCAGGCGCGGCGTCGACAGTTCGATGGGCGTCAGGGTTGGCATGGCTTGTCCTGGAGGCCGACGGCGGCCAGCACCATGCCCGTGATCAGGCGCTCGGCGTCGTCGAAGTCGGATTGTTGCAATTGGTCGCGGTCGAGCACGAGCGTCATCTGGGCGGAGAAGTCGGCATAGGTCTGCGTCATGGCCCAGATCGAGAACAGCAGATGGGTCGCGTTGACGGGTGCGATCTTCCCTTCGGCGATCCAGCGTTCGAACACGGCGATGTCGGCGCGCAGCAGCGGGATCACGCGGCGGCGGATCTGGTCGGCGTACAGCTTGGCGCCGCTGATCACTTCCATCGCATACACGCGCGACGCAAGCGGTTGCTCGCGCGAGTACTGCAGCTTCGCGCGCACGTAGGCGCGCAGGACGTCGCCCGGCTCCTTGCCCGGGTCGGCCAGGGTGGCCATGCGCGCGAGCCAGTCGTCCAGCACGTTGTCGAGCACGCGCTGGTACAGCGCCTGCTTGGTCGGGAAGTAGTACATCAGGTTTTGTTTCGACAGCCCCGCGCGCTCGGCGATGGTGGCGATCGACGTGCCCTCGTAGCCGCATTCGGCGAACTGGCGTACGGCTTCGCCCAGGATCGCCGTCTCGACCTTGTCGCGGTTAACGGCGCGGCGCTTGATGGTGGTGGCGGTGGTCATGGCATATCTCCTCGGATCGAACGCAGGAAGTCGAGCAGGGCCGGCTCGGAAGCATAGGCTACATTGAAGCGGAACCAGGCCGCGTCCGGCGCACGCAGCGAAAAGAATTCGCCCGGCGCCAGCAGGATACCGGCGCGCAGCGCCCGTTCGGCGATGGCGCGGCCGCCGCCATCCACCCCGTCGGCACCCGGCCAGCCGGCGCTGACGAACATGCCGCCGCGCGGCCGGGCCAGCGGGACGAGACCGACGTCGCCCAAGGCTTCCAGCGCCCGTTCGCGCGCGCCGTCGAGCTGCTGCACGAGGCGCTCGACCTGCTTGCGGTAGGCGCGGCTGCCGACGGCGTCGAACACGGCGCGCTCGTTGACTTCGGACGTCGTCAGCCCGGTGAGCATCTTCACGCGCACCAGTTCCGGCACCAGCGAGGCGGACGCGCAGATGGAGCCCACGCGCAGCACGGGCGACAGGGTCTTGGAAAAGCTGCCGATGCGGATCACGCGGCGCAGCCCGTCCATCGCGGCCAGCGACGATTCGCCGCGCGCGGCCAGTTCGCGGTAGATGTCGTCCTCGACGAGCCAGAAGTCGAATTGCTCGGACAGCGCCAGCAGGCGGTGCGCCTGCGCCTGCGACAGCGACGTGCCGAGCGGATTCTGCAGCACCGTGTTGACGAACATGAGCTTCGGCTGGTGCGCCTGGGCCGCGCGCGCCAGCACATCCATATCCAGCCCGTGCGCGCCGCGCGGGATGCCGACCGGGACGCAGCCGTGGTGGCGCACCAGCGCGAGCAGGTTGGCGTAGCCGGGATCCTCGACGAACACGACGTCGCCCGGCCGGGTCAGGGTGCGCAGCACGAGGTCGAACGCATGCGTGGCGCCGTGCGTGAGCAGGATTCTATCCGGCTCCACGGCGCACAACTCGCCCGACAGCGTAGCTGCAAGATGCTGGCGCAGGCTGGGAAAGCCGAGCGGGTGGCCGTAGCCGCGCAGGCGGCCGGCCGGGATCTTCATCGCATGGCGCACCGCATCGAGGATCGTGGACTCGCCATACCACTCGGGCGGCAGCCAGCCGGCGCCGACGGGCAGCGCATCCGACTGGCCGGAATACAGGTCGGGCGTGAGCGTGTCGACCGTGCTGGCCGCTGCGGGCAGGGCGGTGGATGGCAACGGGGCCTCGCCGGCACGCGCGACGTAGAAGCCGGACCCGCGCCGCGCCGACAGCAGGCCCAGGTGCAGCAGGCGATCGTACGATTCGACGACCGTGAACGTGCTGACGCCATTCACTTTTGCGAATTGTCGAACCGACGGCATCTTCGTCCCGGCCGGCAGTGTGCGCCGATTTACCATCTCGGCGATCGCCGCGACGATCTGGTCGACGAGGCCGCCGCGGCGCTGGCGGTCGATCGCCAGCACGGGCCATCCTGCGCCGTCGCTTTTTTCGGTTGGTACCATCTTCATTCCATCGCTGCTACGCGCGTGCACTATGCTCGCAACTGTACAGGCTATGCTACCAGTACGGTTGGCCGCTTTCGCAGATTGTGTATATGTGCCGCTGTTGTCCTGCTGTCTATTATTGCATTATTGATTTTGCCAATTGGTAAATTTTTTCCTCAATACGGTTTATGATTTTTGTCGTAGGGTGGGCACCCCGTGCCCACGCGTAACGTTCGCATATCGCCGGCCTTACGCGTGGGCGGAGGGCCGCCCACCCTACGCCTGAATGGTCGCGATTTAACAAGGGGAGTCGCATGAACGAATCCAGACCCGAATCGATGTCATCCTTCTGGATGCCATTCACGAACAACCGCGACTTCAAGKCCCACCCGCGCCTGCTCGTCTCGGCCCAAGGCATGTACTACAAGGACGTCGACGGCAACGCCATACTCGACGGCACCGCCGGCCTGTGGTGCGTGCCGTGCGGCCACGCGCAGCCGAAGATCGTCGCCGCCGTCAGCGAGATGGTCGGCCAGCTCGACTTCGCACCCACGTTCCAGATGGGCCACCCGGCCGCCTTCGACCTGGCGGAACGCCTGATGGAATACACGAACCACAAGTTCGGCCACGTGTTCTACACCAACTCCGGATCGGAAAGCGTGGACACCGCGCTGAAGATCGCACTCGCTTACCACCGGGCGCGCGGCGAGGGCGCACGCACGCGGCTGATCGGGCGCGAGCGCGGCTATCACGGCGTCGGCTTCGGTGGGCTGTCCGTGGGCGGCATCGGCCCCAACCGCAAGGCGTTCGGCCCGCTGCTGCCGGGCGTGGATCACCTGCCGCACACGCACAACCTCGCGAAGAACGCGTATTCGCGCGGCGAGCCGGAACACGGCGTCGAACTGGCCGATGAACTGGAGCGCATCGTCGCGCTGCACGATCCGTCGACCATTGCCGCCGTGATCGTCGAACCCGTGGCCGGATCGACGGGCGTGCTGATCCCGCCGAAGGGCTATCTGAAGCGCCTGCGCGAGATCTGCACGAAGCACGGCATCCTGCTGGTTTTCGACGAAGTGATCACGGGCTTCGGCCGCCTGACGACGCCGTTCGCCGTGGATTACTTCGACGTCGAGCCGGACATGATGACGACGGCGAAGGGCATCACGAACGGCACCGTGCCGATGGGTGCCGTGTTCTCGAAAAAATTCATCCACGACGCCTTCATGGACGCGCCGGCCGGCATCGAGCTGTTCCACGGCTACACGTATTCCGGCCACCCGCTCGCCTGCGCCGCTTCGCTCGCCACGCTGGAGGTGTTCAAGGAGCAGGCCATCCTGGAAAACGCCAAGGCCCTGCAACCGTACTGGGAAGACGCCGTGCACAGCCTGCGCGGCCTGCCGCACGTGATCGACATCCGCACGATCGGCCTCGTCGCCGCCATCGAGCTGGAAAGCATCTCCGGCAAGATCGGCGCACGCGCGTTCGCCGCATTCAAGGAGGCCTTCGCCGACGGTGTGCTGATCCGCGTGACCGGCGACACCATCGCGCTGTCGCCGCCGCTCGTGCTGGAGAAGAAGCACATCGACGAATTGTTCGGCAAGCTGGCCGCCGTACTGAAGAACCTCGACTGAAAGACGCCATGGAGACGATCAATCATTTTATCGGAGGCCGCGCCGTGGAGGGCAGCGGCGCCCGTTTCGCCGACGTGTACAACCCCGCGCTGGGCGCGCCGTGCGCGCGCGTGGCGCTGGCGGACCGGGCCGACATCGATGCGGCCGTCGCGGCGGCCAGCGCCGCGTTCCCCGCCTGGGCCGCGACGCCGCCGCTGGCGCGTGCCCGCGTGCTGTTCAACTACCTGCAGCTGTGCCAGCAGCACACCGACGACTTCGCGGCGATGGTCGTGCGCGAACACGGCAAGACCTTCGCCGATGCGAAGGGTGAGGTCGCGCGCGGCATCGAGGTCGTGGAATTCGCCGTCGGCATCCCGC
>NZ_JBFUDR010000004.1:0-59331 GCF_056404615.1 Massilia sp. P2_C2
GCCGGCGCGGCCGCGGCGGTGCCGGCGGCAGGCGCCTCGGCGCGCGCACGGGCCGTCTCGCTCGGCGCGACCTGGGCCGACTGCGTCGCGCGCAACTCGGCGGGGTCGAGCAGGAACGTGTATTCGCGCACGAGGCGCCCGTTGTTCCACGACAATTCCAGCAACATGTCGACGAACGGCTCGTTCAGCGGCTGCGTGGAACTGACACGGATGAACTGGCGTCCGCCGCGCTGCTCGACATTGAATCGCAGCGACAGCAGGGCCGGATTGAAATCGATGTTGGCTGCCTTGAACGCTTCCGGCGATGCCAGCTTCGCGGTGAGGCCGGCGGCCTCGTCACCGGACACCGCCGTCAGTTCGATTTCGGCGCGCAGCGGCTGGCCGAGCGCGGACAACACCGTGAGCTTGCCAAGGCCGGCCGCGTGGGCCGCCGACGTCAGGACCAGCGCACTTGCGACCGCCGCGGTGAGCTTTTTCAGCGCGGACGACTTCATCGGGAGGCGGTGAGTGACATGCATAGATTCGAAAGCGGAGTGGGTTGACGGAGACGTGACGTTGCCCGGAGGTCACAGCAACATATCATCATGCACTGTGGCATGCAAGTTCTGTAGGGAGAAACATTCAGCGAGTCTGAGATATGTAGACGATCTATTCAGATGTGTGATGTTTTTTGGATGATTCCATGCCACCGATACAACCTTAGGATGAGCCATCGCGGCCGGATGAAAAAAGGCGGCTCGAGGCCGCCTTTTTTGCGCCCGCAGGCGACAGATTACATCACTTGTCCAGGACGATGCGCAGCATGCGGCGCAGCGGCTCGGCGGCGCCCCACAGCAGCTGGTCGCCGACGGTGAACGCGGAGATGTATTCCGGGCCCATGGACAGCTTGCGCACGCGGCCGACCGGGATCGTCAGGCTGCCGGTGACGGCGGCCGGGGTCAGGTCGTGCATCGACGCTTCACGCGTGTTCGGCACGAACTTCACCCACTGGTTGTCCTTGGCGATGATGTCGTTGATCTCGTCCAGCGGCACGTCCTTCTTCAGCTTGATGGTCAGCGCCTGCGAGTGGCAGCGCATCGCGCCGATGCGGACGCACAGGCCGTCGACCGGGATGATGTTGCCACCGGCGGCATTGCGGCCCAGGATCTTGTTGGTCTCGGCGCCGCCCTTCCACTCTTCCTTCGACTGGCCGTTGCCCAGGTCCTTGTCGATCCAGGGGATCAGGTTGCCGGCCAGCGGCACGCCAAACTGCTTCGTTTCTTCGGCGGACAGGCCGTGCTGGGTGGCCAGCACGCCGCGGTCGATTTCCAGGATCGCCGATGCCGGGTTGTCCAGCAGCGGCTTGACGGCCGCGTTGATGGTGCCGAACTGGGTCAGAAGTTCGCGCATGTGCTGCGCGCCGCCGCCCGATGCGGCCTGGTACGTCATCGAGGTCATCCAGTCGACCAGGTCGTGCTTGAACAGGCCGCCCAGGCCCATCAGCATGCACGACACGGTGCAGTTACCGCCGATGAAGTTCTTCACGCCGTTCACCATGGCGTCCTTGATGACGTTCAGGTTGACGGGGTCCAGCACGATGACGGCGTCGTCGCTCATGCGCAAGGTCGAGGCGGCGTCAATCCAGTAGCCGTTCCAGCCGGCGGCGCGCAGCTTCGGGAACACTTCGGTCGTGTAGTCGCCACCCTGGCACGAGATGATGATCTCGCATTTCGACAGTTCGGCGATGTCGGTTGCGCTTTTCAGCGTGGTTTCGTTCTTCGCCATTTTCGGCGCAGGGCCACCCGGATTCGACGTGGTGAAGAACACCGGCTCGATATGGGCGAAATCGCCCTCGTCCTGCATGCGCTGCATGAGGACCGAACCGACCATGCCGCGCCAACCAACCAGACCTACTAATTTCATTTTTTGACCCCTCGTTTGATTTACTCCGCCCCGTTCGGCGTATTCCTTAATGATCATGCTTATGGTGGGCACGGGGTGCCCACCCTACGGCGTGCTGACAGGCTGGCCCATCAACGCTCCGTTCTTAACGTCTTATCAACCCAACGCGTTGACGACGGCGTCGCCCATCTGTTCGGTGCCGACGCGGGTCGTGCCTTCCTCGTAGATGTCCGGCGTGCGCAGGCCCTGGGCCAGCACCTTCTTGACCGCGTTCTCGATGCGGTCGGCCTGTTCGGCCTTGCCCAAGGAGAAGCGCAGCATCATGGCGCTTGATAAGATCGTGGCCAGCGGATTCGCGATGCCCTTGCCGGCGATGTCCGGCGCCGAACCGTGCGACGGCTCGTACAGGCCCTTGTTGTTCACGTCCAGCGAAGCCGACGGCAGCATGCCGATCGAGCCCGTCAGCATGGCGGCAGCGTCCGACAGGATGTCGCCGAACATGTTGCCGGTCACGATGACGTCGAACTTCTTCGGTGCGCGCACGAGCTGCATCGCGGCGTTGTCGACATACATGTGGTCCAGTTCGACGTCCTGGTATTCCTTGTGCACGTCGGTGACGATGTCGCGCCAGAACTGGAACGTCTCCAGCACGTTGGCCTTGTCGACGCTCGTCAGGCGGCGGTTGCGCTTGCGCGCGGCCTGGAACGCGACGTGGGCGATGCGGCGGATCTCGCCTTCCGCATAGCGCATCGTGTCGAAGCCTTCGCGCTGGCCCGCGAACGGACCGTCCGGGCACTCGCGCACGCCGCGCGGCTTGCCGAAGTAGATGTCGCCCGTCAGTTCGCGGATGATCAGGATGTCGAGGCCGGACACCACTTCCGGCTTCAAGGTCGAGGCGCCGGCCAGTTCCGGATACAGGATCGCGGGACGCAGGTTGGCGAACAGGCCCAGTTCCTTGCGCAGGCCGAGAATGGCCTGTTCCGGACGCAGCGAACGCTCCAGCGAGTCGTACTTGAAGTCGCCGACGGCGCCGAACAGGACGGCGTCCGCCGACTTCGCCAGCGCCAGCGTGCCCTGCGGCAGCGGATGGCCGTGTGCGGCATAGCCGGCGCCGCCGACGTCCGCGCTTTCCAGTTCAAACGATTCGCCCAGCGCCTTCAGGACCTTGACGGCTTGCGTGGTGATTTCGGGACCGATGCCGTCGCCCGGCAGGATTGCAATCTTCATGTTCTTGTTCTCTCAGATGGTGTTGGCGAGCCAGGGCTGCGCGCGCAAATGGCGCTCTTCGTAGGCGCGGATGTCGTCGGCATGGCGCAGCGTGAGGCCGATGTCGTCCAGGCCGTTCAGCAGGCAGTACTTGCGGAAGTCGTCGATGGCGAATTCGAACGCGAGGCGGCCGTCCGGCGTGCCCACGGTCTGCTTCTCGAGGTCGACGACGAGCTTGTAGCCTTGGCCCGCCTTGACTTCATTCATCAGCTGGTCGACCCTGGCTTCGTCCAGCACGATCGGCAGCAGGCCGCCCTTGAAGCAGTTGTTGAAGAAGATGTCGGCGAAGCTCGGCGCGACGATGGCGCGGAAGCCATACTGCTGCAGGGCCCACGGCGCGTGCTCGCGCGACGAACCGCAGCCGAAGTTCTTGCGGGTCAGCAGGATCGACGCGCCGGCGTAGCGCGGCTGGTTCAGCACGAAATCCGGATTGACCGGGCGCTTCGAATTGTCCATGCCCGGTTCGCCGTGGTCGAGGTAACGCCATTCGTCGAACAGGTTGGGGCCGAAGCCGGTGCGGCGGATCGACTTGAGGAACTGCTTCGGAATGATGGCGTCGGTGTCGACGTTGGCCCGGTCCAGCGGGACCACCAGTCCTTCGTGTACGGTGAATTTATCCATGATGCTGTCTGCCTTATTTGCTACCGCAGGGGTCAGAGCCCGAAGTTGCCTTTTGGGGCTCTGACCCCGAATTCAGTCGGAGTCGGAGCACCGGGAAATTCGTGCTCTGACCCCGAATTATCAAATCTTACGGACGTCCACGAAATGACCGGCGATACCAGCCGCCGCGGCCATCGCCGGCGACACCAGGTGCGTGCGCCCGCCCTGTCCCTGGCGGCCTTCGAAGTTGCGGTTCGACGTCGATGCGCAGCGCTCGCCCGGTTCCAGGCGGTCGGCGTTCATCGCCAGGCACATCGAGCAGCCCGGCTCGCGCCATTCGAAGCCGGCGGCCTTGAAGATCGCATCCAGGCCTTCGCGTTCCGCCTGTTCCTTCACGAGACCGGAGCCCGGCACCACCATCGCCAGCTTGACGTTCGACGCGCGCTGGCGGCCGCGCACGACGGCGGCGGCGGCGCGCAGGTCCTCGATGCGCGAGTTGGTGCAGGAACCGATGAACACCTTGTCGATGCGGATGTCTTCCATCGCGGTGTTCGGCTTCAGGTCCATGTAGACGAGCGCCTTTTCCATCGCGTCGCGCTTGACCGGATCCTTTTCGTTGTCCGGATCGGGCACGCGGCCGTCGATCGTCGTGACCTGCTCGGGCGACGTGCCCCAGGTCACCTGCGGGCGGATTTCCTGTGCGTTGAGTTGCACGACGAGGTCGAACTTCGCGCCCGGGTCCGTGTGCAGGGTGCGCCAGTAGGCGACGGCCTGTTCCCATTGCGGGCCGCTCGGGGCGAACGGACGGCCCTTCACGTACTCGATGGTCGTGTCGTCGACGGCGACCATGCCGGCGCGCGCGCCCGCCTCGATCGCCATGTTGCAGACGGTCATGCGGCCTTCCATCGACAGCGCACGGATCGTCGAGCCGCCGAATTCGATGGCATAGCCGGTGCCGCCCGCCGTGCCGATCTTGCCGATCACGGCCAGCACGATATCCTTCGCGGTGACGCCCGCCGGCAGTTCGCCGTCGACCTGCACCAGCATCGATTTCGATTTCTTCGCCAGCAGCGTCTGCGTGGCCAGCACGTGTTCGACTTCCGAGGTGCCGATGCCGTGGGCCAGCGCGCCGAACGCGCCGTGCGTGGACGTGTGCGAGTCGCCGCAGACGACGGTCATGCCAGGCAACGTGGCGCCCTGCTCCGGGCCGATCACGTGCACGATGCCCTGGCGCTTGTCGTTCATGTTGAAGTACGTGAGGCCGAAGGCCTTCGCATTACCGTCCAGGGTTTCGACCTGCAGGCGCGAGGTCGGGTCGGCGATGCCGTGCGAACGGTCGGTAGTCGGCACGTTGTGGTCGGCTACGGCAAGATTGGCCGAAGTGCGCCATAGCGGGCGACCGGCTTCGCGCAGGCCTTCGAACGCCTGCGGGCTGGTGACTTCGTGGACCAGATGACGGTCGATATACAACACGGTGGTGCCATCGGCATCGGCACGCACGACATGCGAATCCCAAAGTTTGTCGTAGAGCGTTTTTAACATGATGAGTTGCGAAGTCCAGAGAAACGACCGCTTCATGCGGGCATGGTCTTTGATTATGCCATATTTGTGCATTGCAGAAGCAATGCCCCTCAAGCACGATTATTCCAATGAACTCATCCGCACAAAAATTTTGTTCGGATGCCTAGCCAGGCAGGCAAACAAAAAAAGCCTGTGCATTTGCTGCACAGGCTTTTCGTGGTTTTGTTGCAAAAATGCGGAAACCCGCTTATAGCACGTTTTCAGTGCGTCGGGCGCATCTCATGCAGCCAGCCTGACGGTCGAACGGCAGCCGTCCATCAGGAACGACAGGCCGACGACCAGCACCAGCGAGCCCTCGGCCGAACGCGCCGTGCCCGTGATGCCATCGACGTTCAGCGCCGTCATCGGCTTGATCACCAGGTCGGCCGTGCCGTCGACGGCTTCCACCGCGATGATGTACGGCTGCGGCGCGTTGATGACGATGCCGACGCGCTCCGAGCAGGGCTCGTAGCCGAGCGACAGCGCCAGCGAGCGCACCGGCAGCGGACGGCCCTGGTCCTTCAGCACCGGGGCGCCGCCGACCTGCATGAAGGTCTCCGGCAGTTCGACGACGCGCTCGACGACGGCCATCGGCAGTGCCAGCTGGGCGCCCGACGTGGACACCAGCATGGTCGGCACGATCGACAGTTCGATCGGCAGGCGGATCGAGAACCTGGTGCCCTTGCCCAGGTTCGAATCGATGCGGATCGCGCCGCGGTTCTTCTCGACGGCCGTCTTGACCACGTCCATGCCCACGCCGCGGCCCGAGACCGACGACGCCACTTCCTTGGTCGAGAAGCCCGGCAGGAACACGAGTTGGTACGCCTCGTCGTCGCTGCTGGCCTGGCTCTCGGAGATCAGACCCTTCTCCATCGCCTTCTTGCGCAGCTTGGCCGGGTCCATGCCGCGGCCGTCGTCCTGCAGCACGATCATGACGCTGTTGGCTTCCTGCCAGGCTTTCAGCAGGATGTAGGCCTTGGCCGGCTTGCCGGCGGCGACGCGGTCCTGCGGCGACTCGACGCCGTGGTCGAGCGCGTTGCGCAGCATGTGCACGAGCGGGTCGTACAGGCTGTCCACGACGACGCGGTCGACTTCCGTCTCGGCGCCTTCGATCGTCAGCTCGACGTCCTTGCCCAGGTCCTTGGCCAGCTCGCGCACGAGGCGCGGGAATTTCTGGAACAGGCGGCCGACCGGCTGCATGCGGGTCGCCAGCGTGGCGCGCTGCAGCTCGGCCGAGTAGCGCGAGGCGCGCTCCAGCGTTTCCGTCAGCGTGGCCATCAGCGTGGCGGCCTGGCCCTCGAACTTGAACTGCAGCAGGCGCTCGAGCAGCACGGATGCCTGGTTCGCAGCCTGCACGGATTCGCCGGCCACTTCCAGCAGCGCGTCCAGCTTGACCGCGTCGATACGGATGCTCTCGTCCTTGGCCGGGCCGGCGGCGGCCGGCTTGCTCTCGGAACGGCGCTCGACGCCGTCCCAGCCCGGCTTGCCGGACGCGGCCGGCGCGGCGGCTTCGGCCGGCGTAGCGACGCCCGGCGCGGCGACGGTATCAAGCGCTGCAGCCGGAGCAGCAACAGCCGCCTGGGCCGGCGTGTACGTGCCCGGCGGGACGACTGCCATGAACATCGCTTCCCAGTCGAGGCCATCGGCGGCCGGCGTAGCGACGCCCGGTGCGGGTGCCGCGACAGGCGCGACGACCGGAGCCGGTGCCGCCGCCACGGGCGCAGGCGCGGCCTTCGGCGCGGGCGCGGCATCCTTGCCGGCGATCGCTTCCTTGAGCATGCGCTCGAGGTCGGGCGGCATCGAGGCCAGCTGGTCCGGCGTGGCGCCGTTGTTCAGGTCATTCAGCTGGTCGGCCACGAAGCCGGACGCCTGCAGCGATGCCTCGATCGCCGCCGGTGTGACCGGCGCGGCGCCGGTGCGCAGCGCGTCGAACAGGTTTTCCGTCAGGTGGCAGGCGGCGACGAGCGCCGGCAGCCCCATGAAACCCGCGCCACCCTTGATCGTGTGGAACGAGCGGAACACCGCATTCAGCGTTTCCTTGTTGTCTGGATCGCGTTCGAGGTGCAGCAGATGCTCTTCGACATTCGCTGCAAGATCCATCGCCTCGACGACGAAATCCTTGAGCATTTCATCCATTAGAATCCCAGATCGGCAAGAAGGTCATCGACACTGTCCTGGTCGAGCGCCGCGGACGGCACCGACGGACCCGACATCAGCGGCTGCGGCTGTTCCTGTGCGGCCTGTTTCTGCGCCAGCTTTTCCTTCACGTCCGGCGGCGCGCTGTCCTTCAGCAGCTGGGTCAGCTCGTTCTCGACCGTCTTGGTGATGATGACGACTTTCTTGATCAGCTGGCCGGTGATGTCCTGGAAGTCCTGGGCCATCATGATCTCGAGCAGGCGCGCCTTCTCGGCCTCGGTCGCTTCCGACACCAGCTGGGCGAACTGCTTCGAGTCGCCGGCCAGCGCCTTGAACTGCTCGATCGAGAGCTTGCCCGAGAACAGGTCGTCCCAGCGGTTTTCCATGTCCTTGGCCTGCTTGGACAGCAGGTCCTGCGCAGGCATGCCGTCGTCCAGGGTGTTCAGCACCTTGTTGGCGGCCTGTTCGGTCAGGGAGGCGACGTATTCCAGGCGGTCCTGGGCGTCCACGATCTGGGACGACGCCTCGGTCAGCGCCTTGTCGTAGCCCAGCTCGCGCAGCGAATCGTGCAGCAGGCGCACGATGCCGCCCAGGCGCTCGTACATGCCTTTTTCATGTTCTTCCTCGGCCGGCCCGGCGGCCGGCGCCGGTGCAGCGGCTGCGGGCGCCGGGGCGGTCGTGGCCGAGACCTGGTCGAACAGGGCCTCCAGGTCGTCACTGTCGCCGCTGTCGCCGCCGGCGGCGGGCTCGGGCGCGGGTGCAGGAGCGGCTGCGGGTGCGCTGGCACGCTGCGCTGCCACTTCCTCGAATAGTGCGTCGAAATCGTCAGCGGCGTCGGTCATAGTCCCTGCTTCTCCATAATTTAAATGTCGCGATGATCTTTGCTGTGTGCGGTACGGCTGCCGTCATTACGCTGACGGTACAAACTCCGACGAGTGTATCAGTGTGGTTGCCGTAGGTAAATCTTCTGAAATGCCAGTGTCGTCGATTGACGGGTAATGTTGGTCTGACGACAATCATTTACAGGTTTTTCTGAATATTTTCGCAAAGCAAGTGTTGTATTTTTTTATCGTAGGATATTGTGACACGTGGCATTTGCTTGCGGATAGCCGAGCACATCCCTGAGAAAGATCAAGCATTTACGTTCTGCCAAAGGGTCAACGCGAACTACAATGAGAACGTAGCGTGACGTGAGGGAGGGCTTACCATGTACCAGAAGATTCTGATTACCACCGACGGCTCCTTGGTATCGCAACACACCGCGTGCGCCGGCGTCAAATTTGCGCAACAGATGGGCGCCGAAGTCCTGGCCCTGTTCGTCGCGCCGGAATACCAGTATCCGGTGTACGTCGAGATCGTACCCCCCGCCTATCCCAGCGAGGAGGAATATGTGTTGCAAATGAAGCGCATGGGAGAAGAGTACATGGGCTCGATCATGCGCGCGGCGCAGAGCGCCGGGCTGAAACATGCATGCATGACGGCGTTTTCCGACTCGGCGGCGCTGAAGATCGTCGACGTGGCGGAACAACAACACTGCGACCTGATCTTCATGGGCTCGCACGGCCGCAGCGGCTGGGGGCAGTTATTGCTTGGTAGCGTCACCAACAAAGTGTTGTCGCATACGAGCAAACCCGTGCTGGTGCACCGCCTGATCCGGGAGCCCGGTACCTGAACGGCTGACCAGAAGTCGCGCCCGCGCCGCATTCGGACAATTGGAATTGTCGAAAAAAAGGCAGCGTAGATGTTGCCCATGTGATATCTTTTTTAACCTTTTTTACGTGATCCTTAGGGACATCTATGATTCGCATTGTCATCGCCGACGACCACACGATCATGCGCGAAGGTCTGAAGCGTATCCTCGACGGCGCCCTCGACATCGAGATCGTCGGCGAGGCCATCAACGGCTTCGAAGTGCTGTCGCTGGTGCGGCAAGGCGGCTTCGACCTGCTTCTGCTGGACCTGTCCATGCCCGGCCGCAGCGGCGTCGACCTGATCCGCCAGGTGCGCAGCGAGGCGCCCAAGCTCGCCGTCCTGATCCTGACGATGCACGAGGAAGAACAGTACGCCGTGCGCGCGATCCGCGCCGGCGCCCAGGGCTATCTCACCAAGGAAAGCGCCGGCACCCAGCTCGTCGGCGCGATCCGCAAGGTCGCGTCAGGCCGGCCCTACATCAGCACGGAAGTGGCCGAGCAGCTGGCACTGAACATCATGGCGCCGAACGAACAGCTGCTGCACAAGCAGCTTTCCGATCGCGAGTTCGAGGTGTTTTCCCTGCTCGTGGGCGGCAAATCGATCACCGAGATCGCCAACAACCTGCACTTGTCCGTCAAGACCGTCAGCACCCACAAGACCCGCATCATGCAGAAAATGGGCATGACCTCGCTGTCGGAAATGGTCCAGTACGCGGTTGCGCACCGTCTGCTTGCACCGATGAAAGCCTAAGCGCATCGCCCGAAACCGATTTGACATTCTGGCGACACTTTTTGCACCCTGCGGCACCGATTTTTCCGGATGCGCAGGGCTCGTCTCCCTACTCGAACTCCTACCCGCGCTTCATTGGGACGTCCTCTGACAGGACAGGTTAGCAATCGGAAAATTCCTACAAGCTGACGTCTTCTCCTACTACACATTCAGCCGTTGCTGATATTAATGCCGGACTCGTGTTGGCATACTGACTTCAGCGTTTCGACTTGCCTGCGATCTATATCCGTATCCAGCTAGAAGCCGTGCGTCATCATCGCACTGCCGTCGGATCGCAGCTTGCTTCTTTGAAATCCTAAACCTGGAGATGAGTATGCAGTCCCCGCTAACTTCAGAACAACGCAACGCCGCCACGTCGACCCTGCACTCATCACAGATGGAAGCCGGACGTCAGCGCCAGGGCCGTCTCTGGTCGAACCTGAAAGAGGTCTGCGACCTGCTCCACATCCCGGCCGCCGTATCGATGAACACGGAAGAGCTGCTGTTCCAGCACGTACAGTTCAAGACCGGGCAGCGCGTGCACACGATCGGCCAGGCGTTCGACACCCTGTACATCGTGAACTCGGGCTTCCTGAAAACCGTGCTGATCGACGAATTCGGCAACGAGCAGGTGCTGAGCTTCCCGATGAAGGGCGACATGCTCGGCGTCGACGGCATCCACACGCGCCATTACGCGTCGGAAGCCGTGGCCCTGTCCGACTGCGACCTGATCCTGGTACCGTTCAAGAAGCTCACCGCCCTCGGCCGCGTGCACGCCGAGCTCGAAAACCTGATGTATGGCGTGATGAGCCGCGAACTGGTGCGCGAACAGGCCATGATCGGCATGCTCGGCGCCCTGTCGGCCGAAGCCCGTGTGGCACGTTTCCTGATTTCGCTGGCGGAGCGCTTCGCCGCGATGGGATATTCGAGCAAATTGTTCAACCTGCGCATGACGCGGCACGAAATCGGCAGCTACCTCGGCCTGACGCTCGAGACGGTCAGCCGCACCTTGTCCGCCTTCAACGAAATCGGCCTGATCACGGTCGACCAGCGCACGATCGGCATCAAGGATCCGGAAGCGCTCAAGACGCTGCGCCGCCTGCCGCCGTCGCGTTCGCGCGCCAAGCAGAACGCCAAGCAAAAGGCCGAAGCGGACAGCACGGGCGACGGCCAGGTGCTCGCCACCGCCTGAACGCCCATCCACGGCGCGGCCCGCTGCCGCAGCCGCACGAAAAAAAGCCGGATCCGCGCGGAGTCCGGCTTTATGTTTTCGATGCCGCCGCTCAGTCGCGGATCAGCATGCCATCGCTGACTTTCACCCGGTCGCCGGGGCGGAACCCAGGATTATTTTCGTAAGGAATGGTCTGCGTGGCACCGTTCGCATAGCGCACGACGACTTCATAGCGCTGCCTCGTATTGGCATTGCGCTCGATCTCGCGCCCCGCGATCGCGCCGCCCACGGCGCCGGCGACGGTGGCCGCCGTGCGTCCGCTGCCGCTGCCGACCTGGTTGCCCAGCAGCCCGCCCACGACGGCCCCGGCACCCGTGCCCAGGTAGCTGCCGTCGCCGCTGACCTGCACGACATTGACCGCTTCCACCGTCGCGCAATTCGTGCAATAGCGCGCCACGCGCGGCTGGTTACCCGGCGGGTTGATGCCCTGGCCGTTGCCGCCTGCCATCAGCGGCTGGCCCAGCGTAGCAGTCGAATAACGGCCATTGGCACGGATCGTCGCCGTGACGGGCGCATCCGGCGCGATATGGTCGTTGCGGCGGATCGTGTACAGGCCGCTGTATTCGCCCGGCCGGATTTCCGGCAGGAAGAAGATGCCGCGCGTACCCGCGATCTGCACCTCGACCTTGGCGCCCGGCGTGCCGTGCACGGTGAACTTGAGTTCGTTGCCCGGACCGAGGTCGTCGCTGCCGCGCACGTCGAAGCGGTCCACGTGCGGCATGTTGCCGGCCACGCGGTCGCCGCGGTCGCCGCCGCGATCGCGATCACGGTCGGGACCGCGCACGATCGATTCGGCCAGCAACCGCGTCGTGACCATGTTGTTCACGCGCAGGTTCGCGGTCACGGCACTGCCGGGATTGATGCGGTCGTGCGTGCCGATCGTGTAGGTGCCTTGGTAAGTGCCGGGCGACGTTTCTGTCAGGGTCAGGTTGCGTGTGGCGCCATCGATGCGCAAGGTGGCGTAGCCGCCCGGCGTACCGTAGAGGTCGAAGTTCAGTTCCGTGCCCGGTTCCAGGCGCCGGACCTCGTCCACGTTGAAGCCATCGATGCGCGGCGCCAGCCGGGCCGCGCGCGGGTGGTCCTGCGCATGGACGGGCGTCGTCACGGTTATGTTGAGCAGGGGCAGCGCGGCCACCATCGCAGCGGCCAATGTCTGTCGGGTTGTTGCCATGGGGTCCTCCGACGAATCTTGTTGTCGATACAATCAGCTTACGCCCTGCCCCGGCCGGGCTCGGTGCGTTAGCGTACGTTGTGCACGGCCTCGCCTGAGGTCACATAAATGCGATCGCCTTCGTCCGGACGGACGGTGTATCCGCCGGTAAAAGATCCGAACGACGGCAGGATCATCCGACGCGGCCCCGCCACGAAACACGGCAGGCGCAATGCGTCGAAACGTGTCGCCAAGACATAAACCGGGTGGACGTGGCCGGCCAGCACATAGCCGGGCGCGTCCAGGTCCGGATGGTGGCAGAAGGACATGGGGCCGACCGTGTACGGCTCGTCGACGAGCGCGATGCCCAGCGCCTCGGCCGGGTCGCCTGCGTGTTTGTCGTGGTTGCCGCGCACGAGCGTCAGCACGAGATCCTGCCTGCGCCGGCGCCACGCGAGCATGGCGGCCTGCGTCCCGGCCGCGTGCGCCGCGCGCGCATGCAGGAAGTCGCCGAGGAACAACACGTGGTGCGCCCCGGTCGCATCGATCAGTGCATCCAGCGCATCGAGATTCTCGCTCGTCGTGCCGCGCGGCACGGGAATACCGAACGAACGGAACGCGGCCGCCTTGCCGAAATGGATGTCGGCGATGGCCAGCAACCGTTCGCGCTGCCAGTACACGGCTTTCTGCGGCAACAGCCACAACGCCTCGCCGCCCGCTTCGATGACCACGCTGCCTTCGATTCTCATCGTTCCGCCGCCTTTTCCAGTTCCCGCACCATGCGCGCGACACGGTCCGCCAGCTTTTCCGTGCTGACCTTTTCGCGGAAACGCTCGACCATCAGCGGAAAGCCGAACGGCGTGGCGCGCCTGACCTCGCGAAACGCGATGCGGCGCGCGTGCAGTTCCACGAGCGTGTCGCGCAGGCGCGTGAGTTCCAGTTCCTGCTCCAGCACCTCGCGCTCGGCCTGCGTCAGCAGCAGGTTGTCGCTGTCGTGCTTGCGGAAGACCTCGAAGAACAGCGACGACGACGCCTGCACCTGGCGCATGGACTTGTGCTGGCCCGGGTAGCCCTGGAACACGAGCCCCGCGATGCGCGCCACTTCGCGGAAGCGCTGCTGCGACAGCTGGGTCGCGTTGAGGCTGTCCAGCACGTCTTCCAGCAGGTGCGACGTGTCGAACAGGCCGACGCCAGCCCCCGTCTCGGCCGCGAACAAAGACGCCCAGTCGACGGGGGCCAAAGCGAGCAGCTCGAAGCCGTAGTCGTTGACGGCGACGGAAAAGGTATTGGGCAGCACGCGCCCGATGCGGAAGGCGAACAGCGACGCGAGCCCCGTGTGCACGGCGCGCCCGGCGAACGGATAGACGAACAGATGATGTCCCTCGCGGCTCTTCATGCTCTCCACGACGAGCACGTCGCTGCCGGGCAGCGCCGACCAGCGCGCCTGGATCTCCAGCAGCGGCTGCAGCGCGCGCATCTCGGGGCCGTCGTATAAGCCTTCGCTGGCCATTTTGAGTTCTTCCAGCGCCGCATGCGCGAGTTCGGACGACAACGGCATCTTGGTGCCCTGCCAGCGGCTGACGGCGCCGCGCGTCGAATCCGAGCGCTTCACGAATGCCGTCATCTCGTGCACGCGCACGAGTTCCAGGATGCGGCCCGAGAACAGGAAGCGGTCGCCCGGCTTCATCCGGCCGATGAACGATTCCTCCACGCTGCCGATGCGTCCGCCGCTCACGTACTTCACCTGCATCTGCGCGTCGGACACGATGGTGCCGATACCCATGCGGTGGCGCCGGCCGATCTTTACGTCCGGCACGCGGTAGACGCCCTCCTCGTCCGGCAGCACGCGCCGGTACTCCGGATAAATCGTCAGGCTCTGGCCGCCGCGCGCGACGAAATCCAGCGCCCACTGCCATTCCTCCGGCGTCAGGTGGCGGTACGACCAGGCGCTTTTCACCTCTTCATACAATTCTTCGGAACGGAAGCCGCCGCCCAGCGCGACGGTGACGAGGTGTTGCACGAGCACGTCGAACGGCTTGTTCGGCACCTGCCGCGCTTCGATGCGGCGCGTGGCGACGGCCCGCCTGGCGCCGGCCGCCTCCAGCAGTTCGAGGCTGTTGGTCGGCACCAGGGTCACGCGCGAGATGCGGCCCGGCGCGTGGCCGCTGCGCCCTGCCCGCTGCAGCAGCCGCGCGATGCCCTTGGCGCTGCCGACCTGCAGCACGCGCTCGACGGGCAGAAAATCGACGCCGAGGTCCAGGCTCGCCGTGCACACGACGGCTTTCAGGTCGCCGCGTTTCAGGCCCGTCTCGACCCAGTCGCGCACCTCGCGGTCGAGCGAGCCGTGGTGCAGCGCGACGAGGCCGGCCCAGTCGGGGCGCGCCTCGATCAGGTTCTGGTACCACAGCTCCGACTGCGAGCGCGTGTTCGTGAAGACCAGCGTCGCCTCGTGGCGTTCGATCTCGTCGATGACGGGTTGCAGCATCTGCAGGCCCAGGTGGCCGGCCCACGGAAAGCGCGCCACGCTCCGCGGCACGAGGCAGTCGACGACGATCTGCTTTTTCAGGTCGCCCTCGACGAGCACGCCCGCGCCTGGCTCGCCCAGCAGCACGGCGCGCGCCTCCGCCAGGTTGCCCATCGTGGCGGACAGTCCCCACACGACGAGGCCGGGATTCCAGCGTCTGAGGCGCGCCAGCGCCAGCTGCACCTGCACGCCGCGCTTGCTGCCCATCAGCTCGTGCCACTCGTCGATGATGATCATGTCCAGGTGCTTGAACTGGTCGCGCGCGGCCGCGTGCGACAGCAGCAGCGACAGGCTTTCCGGCGTCGTGATCAGGGCACCCGGCAGCGCCTTCGACTGGCGCGCGCGCTCGGCCGCGCCCGTGTCGCCCGTGCGCGCGCCGATGGTCCACGCGCCGATCACGTCCGGGCTGGCGGCGCCCAGTTCCGCCGCCGACGTCTCCAGCGAGCGCTGCATGTCCGCCGCGAGCGCGCGCATCGGCGTGATCCACAGCACGCGCAGGCCTGTGTTGGCACGGCGATTCCGGTTTGCCCCACGCAGCAATGCGGCGAACCACACGGCATAGGTCTTGCCCGCGCCCGTGTTCGCGTGCAGCAGGCCCGATTCGCCCGCGAGCGCCGCCTTCCACACGGCGCGCTGGAACGGGAACACCTTCCAGTCGCGCGCGGCGAACCACGTGTCGACTGCCTGCTCTGCCTGCCCCTTGCTCATGGTCCCGCCGCCTCGAGCAGACCCTTCAACGTATCGAGCGTATCGGCCTGCTCGACCGTCTTGTCGTCGCGCCGGCGCAGGATGCGCGGAAAGCGCACGGCGATGCCGGCCTTGTGGCGCGTGGACAGCGCGATGCCCTCGAAACCGATCTCGAACACCATCGTCGGCCGCACGGACCGCACGGGCCCGAATTTTTCCACCGTCGTCTTGCGGATGATGTTGTCGACCTGCGCGATCTCGGCATCCGTCAGGCCGGAATAGGCTTTCGCGAACGGGACGAGCCTGCGTTCGGCCCCGTCGCCATCCCACACGGCGAACGTGTAATCGGTGTACAGCGACGCGCGCCGGCCGCTGCCCGCCTGTGCATAGATCAGCACCGCGTCGACGGCGTACGGATCGATCTTCCACTTCCACCACGTGCCCACGTCCTTCGTGCGGCCGACGCCGTACTGCGCATTCCTCGCCTTCAGCATCATGCCTTCCACGCCGCGCGCCCGCGATTCGGCCCGCAGCCTGCCGAGGTCTTCCCAGCTGTCGGCCGTCACCAGCGGCGAGATCTTCAGCTGCGGCTGCGCGGCGCCCGTGACGAGCGTCTCCAGCAGCGCGCGCCGCTCGTGCTGCGGCAGCGCGCGCGTGTCGACGCCGTCCAGTTCCAGCAGGTCGTACGCGAGCAGCCTTGCCGGCAGCTCGGCCAGCAGTTTCGCGGACAAGGTCTTGCGGCCGATGCGCTTCTGCAGGTCGGCGAACGGCGCGGGCGCGTCGCCCGTCGTCCAGATCAGTACCTCGCCGTCGACCACGGTCCCTTCCGGCAGGGAGAGGCTTGCCAACTCGGGAAAGCGCTCCGTGATCAGGTCTTCGCCGCGCGACCACAGGTAATTCTGGCCACCGCGCCGCACCAGCTGGGCGCGGATGCCGTCGTACTTCCATTCGACCTGCCAGTCGCCCATGTCGCCAAGCGCGCTCGGGTCGCCCTGCAACTGGTGCGCGAGGAAGAAGGGGTAAGGCTGGCCGCCGCGCAGCCTGTGTTCATCGTCGGTCTGCGCAGCGATCAGTTGCAGGAACCCCGTCGCCGTCGGCTGCACGCGGCCGTCCGTCCAGCCCATCAGGCGCTGTGCGATCAGTTTCGAATCGACCGCGGCGATCGACGCCAGCGCGCGCGTGACGAGCAGCTTCGACACGCCCACGCGAAAGCCGCCGCCGATCAGCTTCACGAACAGGAAGCGTTCGCGCCACGTCAACTCGTCCCAGTACGCGAACAGCGCCTCCCGGATCGTGCCGGGGTCGGCGCCGCGCAGCGGGCCGATGCGCTCTTCCATCCACACGGCCAGGCCGACGTCGCTGTGGCGCTTCGGCTGCGGCAGGATGTGGGCGATGGTCTCGGCCATGTCGCCGACGGCCGCGTACGATTCGTCGAACAGCCAGTCGTCCAGGCCCGCGTACTCGATGGCGTACTGGCGCAGCAGCTTGCTCGGCACGGCCTGGCGCGGCTTGCCGCCGGCGAGGAAGTAGACGGCCCAGGCGGCGTTTTCCGGCGCGGCGCTGGCGAAGTAATTCTGCAGCGCCTCGAGCTTGCGGTTGGTGGCGGTGGTCTCGTCGAGTTCGGCGTACAGGCGGGCGAATTCACGCATCCTTTGCCTCCTCCGCCCCTTGTTCCCCTTGCGGTTCGCCCGGCGTGGCCGTGACGGCTTCGTCGTCCTCCTCGCCGTACTCGGTGTCGAATGCCTTCGCATCGAGGCCGATCTGGCACAGCCAGCGCACCATCACGGGAATGGAGCCATGCGTGACGATCACCTGCTGCGCGCCGGTCGCGTGGATGGCGTCGAGCAGGCCGGGCCAGTCGGCGTGGTCCGAGAGCACGAAGCCGCGGTCCACGCCGCGCCGCCGGCGCGCACCGCGCAGCAGCATCCAGCCGCTGGCGAACGCATCGGAATAATCGCCGAAGCGGCGCGTCCACGGCGAGCCGGCGGCCGACGGCGGCGCCAGCACCAGCGCCTTCTTGAGGTCGGCCTTGTCCGTTGCGCTGACGAGCCGCGTGTGCGGAAGATGCACGCCGCCCTCGCGGTAAATGCGGTTCAGTGGCTCTATGGCACCATGGCACACGATGGGACCGAGGGAAGAGTTCAAGCCATGGAGCAGCCGCTGCGCCTTGCCGAACGCGTAGGCATACAGGATGCTCGTGCGGCCTTCCTCCGCATTGCGCCGCCACCAGCGGTTGATGTCGTCGAACACTTCCTGCTGCGGATCCCAGCGGTAGATCGGCAGGCCGAACGTGGATTCCGTGATGAAGGTATGGCAGCGTACGGCCTCGAACGGCGCGCACGTGGCGTCCGGCTCGACCTTGTAGTCGCCGGACGCGACCCAGACCTCGCCTTCGTGTTCCATCCGGACCTGGGCGGAACCAAGCACGTGCCCGGCGGGATGCAGCGAGATCGCCACGCCGTTGTGGACGATGCGCTCGCCGTACGCGAGCCCGTCGATGTGGATGTCGTGGCCGAGGCGCGACTTCAGGATGCCGACGCTGTCGTTCGAGGCCAGGTAATGCCGGTGGCCCCAGCGCGCGTGGTCGCCGTGCGCATGGGTGATGACGGCCCGGTCCACCGGCCGCCACGGGTCGATGTAGAACTGGCCCGGCACGCAGTACAGGCCTTCCTTGCGTACGACGACCATGTCACTCATGCCGGCGTGACGAAATCGGCGAGGAACGCGCGCGCCTCGCCGCCCGGGAAGTCGATCGTGACCTGGTCGGAGGCAGCGGTCAATACGACGCCTTCGCCATACTTCGGCACCGTCACGCGCGCGCCCGGCTCGAACGTGGGACCGGCCGCGACTTCCGTGTCCGGCGCGCGGTCGAACTCGTCGTCGCGGATGTCGATATCCTCCGTCAGCACGGCGGCCGGCGGATTCAGGCAGTTGTCGCAGCGGCAGCACTGCTCGAAGCCCTCGACCTCGTCGCCGAAGTAATCGAGCAGCAGCTTCCAGCGGCAGAAACCGCTGACGGCATACGCCACCATCTGCTCCAGCGCTTCCCTGTCGCGCTCCTGCTTCTGGCGGTAGACCTCGGCCATCGCGGCGAACAGCTTGTCGTCCGGCACGGCGCTGCCCGGGGCGTAGGCCAGCTTGCGGTTCTGGCGCAGCAGCTTCGCATCTTTCAAGAGTTTCAGGCAGACCTTCAGGTGCGGGCCCGCAAGATCGCCCGATACGTCCTCGATGCGGTCCGGCGTGGCCGTCTCGTTCTCGAGCAGGGTGCGCACGGCGTCGTAGACGGCGCAGATCTCGTCCGCGGTCGGGTAGTGCTTCACGAGGAAGAACTGCTGCACGCGCTTGTCGTCCTGCAGGAACAGCAGGGTGCACCGGGCATCCTGGCCGTCGCGGCCCGCGCGGCCGGATTCCTGGTAGTACGCTTCCAGGTCGCCGGGATCTGCAGATGGATGACGAAGCGCGTGTCCGGCTTGTCGATGCCCATGCCGAACGCGTTCGTCGCCACCATCACGCGCCGCTCGTCGTTCATGAACAGGTCCTGGTTGGCCTTGCGCTCGGCCGCGTGAAGCTTGCCGTGGTACAGGGTAACGGACTCTCCCGCCTCCTCCAGCAGCGCGTGCATTTCCTCGGCTGCCTTGACGGTGGCCGCGTAGACGATGCCCGTGCCCTGTGTCTCGCGCACGAGCCGCAGCGCGGCCGCGAGCTTCTCGTCGGGGTTCGTCACCTGCAGCACGCGATACTGCAGGTTCGGCCTATAGATGCCCGTGTTGATGACGTTCATCCGCGGCCGACGGTGTTGGCCAATGAGTTGGCGACCGATGTCCTCGACGACTTCCTCGGTCGCCGTGGCCGTCAGCGCCAGCACGGGCGGACGGCCCAGCGCCTCGATCGCGGCGGCCATCTCGAGGTAGGCCGGGCGGAAATCGTGGCCCCATTGCGAGATGCAGTGAGCCTCGTCGACGACGACCAGGGCAATGGGAACAAGCCTCAATACGTCGACGAATTCCGGCATCGTGAGGCGCTCGGGCGTGCAGAACACGATCTCGCAACGGCCCTCCCCGATCGCCGCGAGCGCCGTGCGTTCTTCCTCGGCCGACAGGCTGCTGTTGACCTGCCCGGCATGGATGCCCAGCTCGCCGAGCTTTTCCAGCTGGTCCTTCATCAGCGAGATCAGCGGCGAGACGACGATCGTCATGCCGTCGAGGATGCGGGCGGGAATCTGGTAGCACAGCGATTTACCGCTGCCGGTCGGCATGATGGCCAGCGTGTCCCTGCCATCGAGGACGCTGTCGATCACGCGTTGCTGGCCGTCGCGCAGGTGTTCGATGCCGAATACCGTATGCAGCAGGCGGCGGATGGTGTTGCGGCGTACCGCAAGCACACCCTTGTGGAGGAGTCGGGGGTCGTGTGTGGTCATGATGCAACCACTCTAGGCCTGAGCACGGCGGCACGCCATAGGACGCAACCTACAGCGACCGTAGGATCGCTACGACGAGGTGACACAAGCGTTCAGACAGAGAGACGAGGCGCCGTCCTACAGCGCGACGGATTTCCAGCCGATAGTTACCCCCAAGTACGCAATTTAAGATGTGGTCAACAATCAGAAATCGGCAATCCGGAGGTTCATCATGACCCGCTTCTTCCCCACAACCAAAGCCTGGACCGCAGCCCACGTCGCGCTGGCGACCGCCGCAACCTGGCTGCTGTGCGAAACCGATGCGTTGGGCGGCATGGCGCCGCTGTTCTTCCATTGACGAAGACGAAGCGCATCCCTTCACGCACCGCGCACCTTGTTACAACTTGACAGTTGAACAATAGCAGCCCGAGCGCCATACCTGAGGCAGGAGGACTCATCCATGAAGTACGCCCTGTTATACGACGATGACGCGGCCACGCGCCGCCACAGTGCCACCCTGCTCAAGTCGCTCGGCTATGTCGTGGCCGAGACGACGACGGCCCAGGCCGCGCTGAACGCCACCCGGGCGCTGCATTTCGATGTGATCCTGACTTCCCGCGCGCACGCCGCCGGCGAGCGTCGCGCCCTGCCCGGCGAACTCTCCCGCCTCGCCCCCGACACCCCGACGATCCTGCTGCTCGACGAAGACGCACCGTTCCCGCCGCTGTACGACGCATTCAGTGCCACCGTCACGAAACCGGTCAGCGTGCGCGGCCTGCGCCACGCGCTGGACTTCGGCCTGGACGGCACGGGCGCGCGGCCG
The DNA here is from genome assembly GCF_056404615.1 of Massilia sp. P2_C2. Classification (NCBI taxonomy): domain Bacteria; kingdom Pseudomonadati; phylum Pseudomonadota; class Betaproteobacteria; order Burkholderiales; family Oxalobacteraceae; genus Massilia; species Massilia sp. P2_C2. The sequence continues at coordinate 20,715 of NZ_JBFUDR010000004.1, forward strand.
GTGCCGCAGGCGATCCGCTACGAACGGCGCAACGGCCAGCGCCGCCGGCGCGCGCGCGACATGGCCCCCACCCAATTGGCATAAATACAATTTGTGAATTACTGTTAACAATCTTTGGTTTGATCAGGCATCCGCTGCGGCGTAAGATGTTCACAACAAAATGTTATATAAAACATAATTTTGTGAAATAACAGTAAATAACAATAACCGGAGGAGCCATGCCGCACATCCTGATCCCGCGTCGCCGACCGCATCCGCTTCCTCGCCCCGTCCCCCGTCCCTTCCCGCGCTGAGCGCGCCCCCTCGACAGTCCGCATTTTTTCACGGTGACCTCGTGCCCCATTCGGGCACCGGTGTCGCTCGTCCTGCCTGCCGGCGATCCCGGCATGGGTCCGCAGTCAAAGCAGCACACGCAGTGAACTCCCGGGCCGCCCGCCCGGCAACCAACCGATCACGGAGACGTTCATGCCTCATGCTTTTTCGCGCACTACCCGCCGCGTCGCGTCGGCGCTTCTCTTGTCATCCGCTGTTATCGCCGGCGCCTCCGCGCAGACGGTCACCGTCAACCCGGCCACGACGTACCAGACCGTGCGCGGCTTCGGCGGCTTCAGCGGCGCCGGCTGGGCGGCGGAACTGACCCCGGCCCAGATCGACGCCGCGTTCGGCACCGGCACGGGCCAGATCGGCCTTTCGATCATGCGCCTGCGCATCGACCCCGATTCCAGCAAGTGGTCCACGCAACTGGCGTCCGCGCAGCTGGCCAAGGCGAAGGGTGCCATCCTGTTCGGGACGCCGTGGACGCCGCCGGCGAGCATGAAGACCAACAACAGCCTCGTCTCCGGCCATCTGTCCGCGAGCCACTACGGCGACTACGCGACGCACCTGCTGAATTTCGCGAGCACGATGCAGGCCGGCGGCGCGGCGCTGTACGCCATCTCGATCCAGAACGAACCGGACTTCGACCCGGACTACGAAAGCTGCCTGTGGAGCTCGCAGGAATTCATCGATTTCCTCTCCGGCCAGGGTTCGCGCTTCGGCAACTACAAGGTCATCGCGGCCGAGTCCGCCACCTTCTACAAACCGCTCACCGATCCGATTCTCAACAGCGCGACGGCCGCGCCGCAGTTCGACATCGTGGCCGGCCACCTGTACGGCGTGAGCCCGACCGACTATCCCCTCGCCCGCGCCAAGGGCAAGGAGGTGTGGATGACGGAGCACTTCACCGACAGCACATCCGACGCGAACGACTGGACGAAAGCGATGCCGGTGGCATTGGAACTGCACAACAGCATGGTGGCCAACTACAACGCCTACGTCTGGTGGTACATCCGCCGCTCGTACGGCCTGCTCACGGAGGACGGCAACGTCAGCAAGCGCGGCTACATCATGGCGCAGTTCGCGAAATACGTCCGCCCCGGCGCCGTGCGCGTCGCGGCAACCGAAAAACCGTATGCCGACGTCTTCGTCACGGCCTACAAGGACACCGCCGGCAAACTGATCGTCGTGGCCATCAACAACGGCACGTCGCAGCGCCAGCTGCAACTGCAGGTCGGCAGCGCCGCTCCCGGCTTCACGAAATACCGCACCACGTCGACGGACAACACCGGCTATGCGGGGCAGTACACGGTGACGGGCGGCGTCGCGACGGCGTGGATCGATCCCGGCAGCGTCAATACGTTCGTCAGTCAGTGAGTCAATCAACCCACCCAGGATCCGCTAGGCCGACAGCAACGGGTGCACGACGAGGCCCAGGATGGCAGCGGCGGCGATGACGACCGGTTCCTGCAGCTTCCGGTAGCGCCACAACAGGACGATCGTGGCGACGGCGATCAGCGCCGTCGGGACGTCGACGATCGTGCGCTTCGCGATGATGACGACCGACCCGGCGATCGCCCCGACCGCCGCCGCCGTGATGCCGTCGACGAAGGCGATGACGCCCGGCAGCTTGCCGTAGCGCTTGAAGTAAGGCGCGGGGATCACGGTGAACAGGTAGCACGGCAGGAACGTGGCGAGCGCGGCGACGGTCGCGCCGGGCAATCCCGCCACGAGGTAGCCGATGAAGCCGACCGTGATGACGACGGGCCCCGGCGTGATCATCGCCACGGCCACCGCATCGACGAACTGCTTTTCCGTGAGCCAGTGATGCTCGGTGACGACGCCGCCGTACAGGAAGGGCACGATCGCGAGGCCCGAGCCGAACACGAACGCGCCGGCCTTGGCGAAGAACAGGGCGATGCTGGTCAGCACGGACGTGTCGACCGATCCGGCCAGGCCGGCGGCGAGCACGATCTGCGGCAGCGCGACCGCGCGCAGGCCCCGGCCAGCCAGCCTGGGGGGCGCGCGCCACAGCCAGACGACGATGCCGGCCGCGACGAACAGCCACGCCACCTCGGATTCCGTCGCGATCGTGACGGCCGCCAGCAGCAGGTAGACGGCCCACAGCAGCCCATCCCGGCCGACGCTCTTTTCCGTCAGCTTCTTCGCGCTCATCACGATGATGCCGATGACGGCCGAGCCGACGCCATAGAACACGGCCTGCATCCACGGCAGCCCGCCGAAGCGCACATAGGCCCAGCCGAGGGCGAGCACGATCAGGAAGGATGGCAGCACGAAGGCCAGGCCCACCAGCGTCGCCCCCAGCAGGCGGTAATGGACGTAGCCGAGGTAGATCGCGAGCTGCGCCGCCAGCGGTCCGGGCGCGAGCTGCGACAGGGCCATGCCCTCGCGATAGTCGGCCTCTTCGATCCAGCCGCGCTCCTCGACGAGGTCGCGGTGCATATAGCCCACCAGCGCGACGGGGCCGCCGAAGCCGAGCGCGCCCAGGCGCAGCATATAGGCCACCAGTTGCCACAGGGTATAGCGGGTCATGAAGACTCCTCTTCAGGATTGGAAAAATGGATATGCAGCGAATCGAGCACGCCGCCGATCTCCACCAGCAACGCGTCGTCATCGATCAGCCGCCGGCGCGCGCCGGCCAGCACGGCCTCGAAGCCGCCCGCCTCGGGCACGAAGCCCTCGCCCACGTCCAGCGCACGCACCATGGCGCCGAGCCGCGCGAGGCCGGTGTCGCCGTCGAGGCCGAAACTGGCCGCGAGCACTTCGAACGTGACGCGGGGACCGGCATGGGTGAAGGCGGCGCCGTCGAAGTCGAAGCCGAGGGCGTCCGGCGGACAATCGCCCGGCGCGTCCAGCCACAGGAAGCGGGCGTCGGGATCGATGAAGCGGCGGATCAGCCACGCGCTGGCGACGCGGTCGACCCATAGGCGGCGGCGCGTGGCCCACGTCCGCCCGCGGTACGCGCCCGGGTCGCGCCGCACGATCGCATCCGCCGCGGCCTGCGGCTCGCCCGGCGCCAGGCGCTGCTCGGCGGCTTTGGCGAGTTCCGTCCACGCGGCCTCCGCCCGGGCACTGGCGTCGTTGGGAAAATAATCGATGGCGCGCAGGACGTCGAACTCGCGGCGCAGCCGGCGCAAGGTGCGCTGCACATCCTGCGGTTTCATGCCGGCCAGCGCCTGGCCCGCATCGCCCACGGCGCGCGTCCATTCCCGGTACTCGGCGGCGCGGTCGAACAGCGCGCGGTAGGCCTCGTCCTCGGCCGTCGAACGGGCCTGGACGGCGGGCAGCCATGCCGTCCCCTGCTCGCGCGCGACCTCGTCCGCGAGGCCGCGCAACTGTTCTTCCAGCGCGGCCGTCCACGGCAGCAGATAGACCCCATCGCGCAGCGCGGCACAGCCGAGCGCCTTCAGCGCACGCCAGACGCGCATGCGCAGCGTGGTGCTGTTGCTCGGCAGGCTGACGATCAGCAGCTGCCAGCGTGGAGAAACGTCGTCCATGCCACTCCTTGTTGATGTAGCGATCTTAACATATCCTGTTGCGATCACTACATTACCAAAACGGCAGACGAAAAAAAAGCAGCGGACCTCGCGCGAAATTCGGGGTCAGAGCACATTTTGCGGCACGATCCTTAACGCAAGCCACTTCAGCAGGCAACGACAATCCACTCGTCGCCATATCGATGCATCGGGCGACATCGCAGAACTCATTGCGCCTGGACATTGACCAGAAATGTGCTCTGACCCCGAATTTGTGCTCTGACCCCGAATTTCGAAACGGCAGGCGAAAAAAAGCAGCGGACCTCGTGGAACGCTGCTTCATGAAAAGTCCGGGCGGTCGTCAACCCGGACTGGGGCAATCAGGCGGCCTCGACGGCCACCGGCATGCGGATCAGGTAGTCGAAGGCCGACAATGCTGCCTTCGCGCCGTCACCTGCCGCGATCACGATCTGCTTGAACGGCGTCGTCGTCGCATCGCCCGCGGCGAACACGCCCGGGATGTTGGTGCGGCCATGGTCGTCCACGACGATCTCGCCGAAGCGCGACAGTTCGACCGTGCCCTTCAGGAACTCGGTGTTCGGCACGAGGCCGATCTGCACGAACACGCCGGAAAGTAGAACGTGGTGTTCTTCGCCGCTGATGCGGTCCTTGAAGCGAATGCCGTTCACCTTGCTGCCGTCGCCCGTGATCTCGGTCGTCTGCGCGTTGACGTGGATCGTCACGTTCTGCAGGCTCTGCGCCTTGTTGACGAGCACGGCGTCCGCCTTCAGCTGCGGCGCGAACTCCACCAGGGTCACGTGCTCGACGATGCCGGCGAGGTCAATCGCCGCTTCCACGCCCGAGTTGCCGCCGCCGATCACGGCGACACGCTTGCCCTTGTACAGCGGACCGTCGCAGTGCGGGCAATAGTTCACCCCGGCGTTCTTGTATTCCTGCTCGCCCGGCACGTTGACGTTACGCCAGCGCGCGCCCGTCGACAGGATCACGGTGCTCGACTTCAGCGAACCGCCGTTGGCGAACTGCACTTCGACCAGTTCGCCCGGCTTGGCGGGCGGAATGATCTTCGCGGCCGTCTGCTGGGTCATGATGTCCACGCCATAGTGGCGCACCTGGGCTTCGAGCGCGGCCGAGAACTTCGGGCCGTCCGTCTCCAGCACGGAAATATAGTTCTCGATCGACATCGTGTCGTTCACCTGGCCCCCCATGCGCTCCGTCGCGATGCCGGTGCGGATGCCCTTCCGGGCCGCGTACACGGCCGCCGCGGCGCCCGACGGGCCGCCGCCGACGATCAGCACGTCGTACGGATCCTTCGCATCCAGTTTGGCGGCGTCGCGGGCGCCGGCCCCCGTGTCCAGTTTGGCGACGATCTCTTCGATCATCATGCGGCCCGAGCCGAACATCTCGCCGTTCAGGAGCACCATCGGCACGGCCATCACCTTGCGCTGCTCGACTTCGGCCTGGAACGCGCCGCCTTCGATCACGGTCGTCTTGACGCGCGGGTTCAGGATCGCCATCAGCGCCAGGGCCTGCACGACGTCCGGGCAGTTATGGCAGGTCAGCGACATGTAGACTTCGAATTCGTAGTCGCCGTCGAGTGCGCGGATAGCGTCGATGACCTCCTGCTCGACCTTCGGCGGATGGCCGCCCGTCCACAGCAGCGCCAGCACGAGCGACGTGAATTCGTGGCCCAGCGGCAGGCCGGCGAAGCGCAGGCTCGTGCTGGTGCCGACGCGTTGCAGCGAGAACGACGGCTTGCGGGCGTCGTTGCCGTCGGTACGCAGCGTGATCTTGTCGGCGCGCAGGCCGGCGATGGTCTGCAGCAGGTCGAGCATCTGCTTCGACGTGTCGCTGTCGTCGAGCGAAGCGACGATGTCGAACGGTTGCTGGACGCGTTGGAGATAGCCGGCGAGTTGGTTTTTCAGTTCTTGTTCGAGCATGGTCGTGTCCTTTCGTTCAGTCGTGTTCAGGCCGATGCGTCGCATGTGCGGGCGCATCCATCAATCCAAATAGTGAATCTGGACCGGCAGATCGACTAGTGAGATCGCCTGTCTTGCGTCGGCGGGCCCATTCCGGTTGGGCTCGTAGGGAGGGGGTAGCACCGGTCGCCCCTCGCGGCCGGTGCCTGTATTACCAAGTGCTGCTGTTGCGGTAACTCATGGTGGGCTCGGGGAGCCCACCCTACGTTACTTAGATCTTGCCAACCAGGTCCAGCGACGGCTTCAGCGTTGCAGCGCCTTCGGTCCACTTGGCCGGGCAGACTTCGCCCGGGTGCGATGCGACGTACTGGGCTGCCTTGACCTTGCGCAGCAGTTCCGAAGCGTCGCGGCCGATGCCGTTGTCGTGCACTTCCATGACCTTGATCTGGCCTTCCGGATTGATCACGAAGGTGCCGCGCAGGGCCAGGCCTTCTTCTTCGATCATGACTTCGAAGTTACGCGACAGCAGGCCGGTCGGGTCGCCGATCAGCGGGTAGTTGACTTTCTTGATCGCGTCCGACGTGTCGTGCCATGCCTTGTGGGCGAAGTGGGTGTCGGTCGACACGCCATAGACTTTCACGCCCATCTTGTCGAACTCCGGCTGGAAAGCAGCCAGGTCTTCCAGTTCGGTCGGGCAGACGAAGGTGAAGTCCGCCGGGTAGAACATCAGGACCGACCAGGTGCCTTTGAAGTCGGCTTCGGTCAGGTCGATGAACTTGCCTGCGTGGTAAGCGGTTGCTTTGAACGGCTTGATTTCGGTGTTGATGATGGACATGCAGTACTCCTCTTTCGGGGTTAAAAAAGCTTAGGTGCGTACTATAACCCGCACGCGGATTCGTGTGAAATTGATTGAACAGATTTTATCTATTAATTTTAACTATCGCAGGGTGGGCACCCCGGGCCCACGCGTAACGTTTGAACATTGCAAACGTCCGCGTGGGCACAGGGGTGCCCACCCTACACGGGATCGATGTCGGTGAAGACGTCAGGCCGGCGTGGCAGCGGCAGGTTGCGGCACCGTGGCCATGCACGGCAGCGTGAGGCTGAACGTGGCGCCCTCGCCCGGCGTGCTCTCGACGGTCAGTTCGCCGCCGTGCGACTTCGCCAGCTGGCGCGAGATGTACAGCCCCAGCCCGAGGCCCTTCGGCTCGCCGCTCTTGGCACCGCGCTCGTACGGTTCGAAGATGCGGTCGATGTAGTCCGGCGCGATGCCCTTGCCGTGGTCGCGCACGGCGATGCGCACGTTGCCGTCTTCATCGTGAACACTGACGTCGACCGTGCCGCCGCCATAGCGCATGGCATTGGTCAGCAGGTTGACGACGACCTGCTCGATGCGGAATTCATCCCAGTAGCCTTCGACGGGCTGGTGCGGCGCCAGCATGACATTGGCACCGGCCGCCGCGGCCTGCAGCGACAAATCGTTGACGACGCGTTCCAGCAAGGCCATCAGCTCGACCCTGCCCGGGCGGATAGAGAGGGTCCCGCTCTTCATGCGCGAGACGTCCAGCATGTCGTCGATCAGGCGGATCATCGCCTTGATCTGGCGCTCGTCGCGCTTGATCATGTTGTTCATCTGCTCCGGATTGAACGCCGGCAAGTTGCCCCGCTTGAGCTGCAGGCTGCGCATCTGCGTTTCCAGGAACAGCGTATTCAGCGGCGTGCGCAGCTCGTGGGCGACGAGCGACATGAATTCGTCGCGCATGTGCAGCGAGCGCTGCAGCTCGTCCTGCGTCGCGTTCAGTTCGCGCAGCAGCACTTCCTGCTCGCGCCGCGCCGCTTCCAGCGCCTCCATCTGCTGTTGCATCTCGCGCCGCTGCTGGTCCAGCGTGACGAACACGTTGACCTTGCTGCGCACGGCGTCCGGGTCGAGCGGCTTGTACAGGAAGTCGACGGCGCCCGTCTCATAGCCCTTGAACGCATAGTTCAGCTCGCGGCCGGCGGCGGACACGAACACGATCGGGATATTGCGCGTGCGCGACGTGGAGCGCATCAGCTCGGCCAACTCGAAGCCGTCCATGCCCGGCATCTGCACGTCCAGGATGGCCAGCGCGAAATCATGTTCGAGCATCAGCGACAGGGCTTCCTCGCCGGACCGGGCCTGGAACACGAGGCGCTGCTCGTCGCGGATCAGCGCGTCGAGGGCGCGCAGGTTTTCCGGCAGGTCGTCGACGATCAGCAGTTTGCTAGGGTCGGGAGCGCTCATGATTCATTCATCTCCAACATGGGCAACAAGGCGTGGATGCGCGCCAGCGGCAGGATCAAATCCGGTTGGCTGCGTTCGATGGCGGCTTCGGGCATCGTCTCCACCTGGGCGTCCGCCGGGTCCTGCACGACGGTGAAGCCGCCGCGGGCGCGGACGTGCGCCATGCCGTCGGCGCCATCGCGGTTCGCGCCCGTGAGCAGGATGCCCACGAGGCCGGCGCCGTAGGCATCCGCGCTGGACTCCATCAGCACGTCGATGGCCGGGCGCGCGAAATGCACGGGCGGCTCGCAGCTGAGCGAGAACGTGCGGTCGCGCTCGACGGACAGATGATAGCCGGGCCCGGCGAAATAGACGGTGCCGGGCACGATCTCTTCCTTGTCGGCGGCCTCGCGCACGGGCATGGGCAGGCGCTCGTCGAACAGCTCGGCCAGGCGGCTCGCGCGGTCGCCCGGCATGTGCAGGATGCAGATCACGGGCAGCCGGTAGCCGGCCGGCAGCGCCGGCAGCAGGGTCACGAGGGCATCCACGCCGCCGGCCGAGCCGCCGATCACGACGGCCTCGAAGCGGAGTCCCCGCACGGCCGCGCGCAATGTCGCGTCACCGGACATCACGACGCCACCTTGCGGAATACCCGTTCCCGCTTCGCGAGCGACTCGAAACGCTGGGCATAGGTGGAAAAGTCGATGCTTTCCTTGCTGCCGAGGCCGAGGAAGCCGCGGTGGCACAGCGATTCGTGGAACAGGCCCAGCACCCGGTTCTGCAGGCGCCGGTTAAAGTAGATCATCACGTTGCGGCAACTGATGAAATGCGTTTCGGCAAATACATTGTCCGTCGCCAGACTGTGGTCCGCAAACGTGACCTTGTCGACGAGCGCGCGGTCGAACAGCGCGCCGCCATAGGCCGCCGTGTAATAGTCGGAGAACGCGCGCGTGCCGCCCGCCTTCTGGTAGTTTTCCGTGTATATGCGCATCTTGTCGAGCGGCATCACGCCGCGTCGGGCCGCTTCCAGCGAATCCGGATTGATGTCGGTCGCGTACATCTGCGTGCGCTCCAGCAGGCCCTCCTCGCACAGCAGGATCGCGAGCGAATAGACCTCCTCGCCCGTACTGCAGCCGGCCACCCACACGTTCAGCGACGCATACGTCTTCAGGAACGGCACGATGAGCCGGCGTACCGCCAGATAATAATCCGGATCGCGGAACATTTCCGTTACCGGTATTGTCAAAAACTGTAACAGCTGCGTGAACGCGGCCGGGTCGTGCATGACGCGCGCCTGCAAGGCCGAGATCGTATCGCACGCCATCGCGCGCATGGCGGCGAGCACGCGGCGCTTCTGCGACGAGCCCGTGTAGTCGCGGAAGTCGTAGTTGTACTTGAGGTAGACAGCCTCGATCAGCATCCGCAGCTCGATGTCGACGTCGCTCGGCGGATTTTTCATTTTCTGCAATTCTTGCGGCGCCTTTTTCAAATGCGCTCCAAAGTGGGCATCCATACGCGCAGCAACGAGTACAGCCGGGTCAGGTCGATCGGCTTGGCCAGGTAATCGTTCGCGCCGGCCGCCAGGCATTGTTCCTGGTCGTCCTTCATCGCCTTCGCCGTGATGGCGATGATGGGCAGGCGCGCGAAACGCTTGTCCTGGCGGATGCGGCGCGTCGCTTCCAGGCCATCCATGCCCGGCATCATGACGTCCATCAGCACGAGGTCGATCGCATCGTTCTCATCGAGCCTGGCGATGGCCTCGTAGCCATTGCGCCCCACGTCCACCCGGGCACCGCGTTGCTCCAGCGCACTGGTCAGCGCGAATACGTTACGCACGTCATCGTCCACGAGCAGGATCGTGCGGCCCTCGAACACGCGATCGCGCCCACGCACCGTCTTGAGCATCGTCTGGCGTTCCGACGACAGCTGCGATTCCACCTTGTGCAGGAACAGCGTGACCTCGTCCAGCAGGCGCTCCGGCGAGCGCGCGCCCTTGATGATGATCGACCGCGAATATTTCAGCAGTTCCACTTCTTCGTCGCGCGTCAGGTTGCGGCCCGTGTACACGATGACGGGCGGGAATGAACACAGTTCTTCCAGCGACATATGCTGCAGCAATTCATTGCCCTGCATGTCCGGCAGCTTCAGGTCGATGATCATGCAATCGAAGATCTGCGTGCGCAATAATCCCAGCGCCTCTTCGCCGGAACCGACGGCCGCGATCTCGACGTCGGCATCCGAGATCAGTTGCACCACGCTGTCGCGCTGGCGCTCGTCATCCTCGACAAGCAGCACGCGCTTGATCGTCTGCGACGACTTGTCCTTCAGCTTGCGGAACACGTCTTCCAGCTGCTCGCGCGACGTCGGTTTCAGCGCATAACCGATGGCGCCCAGGTGCAGCGCCTCGCCGCCATTGTCCTGGCTGGACACGACGTGGACGGGAATGTGGCGCGTGGCCGGGCTATCCTTCAGCTGTTGCAGCACCGACAGGCCGGAGCGGTCCGGCAGGCGGATGTCGAGCAGGATCGCGTCCGGGCTCTCGTTCGTCGCCAGTTCCAGGCCTTCCTGCGCCGTCAGCGCGACGAGGCAGCGGAATTCCATGTCGTGCGCGAGGCCGTACAGGATGCGCGCAAACGCCGGCTCGTCCTCGATGACGAGCACCGTGCGCACGCCGGCGGCCGGCTGGGCGCGGTCGTCCGCGAACGACGGCAGCGTGCCCTCTTGCGGCGCGGCGGCCACGGGCTCGGCTACCGGGGCAGGGGCGGGGGCGGGCGCGGATGCGGGCGCACGCACGGACGGGACCGGCGGCGGCACGGGCGGCGTCGCGGCGACGGCACCGTCACGCGGCAGGCTGAGCACGAACGTGCTGCCCTCGCCCAGCGTGCTCGTCATGCTCAGGGTGCCGCCCAGCAAGCCCGTCAGGTCGCGCGAGATCGACAGGCCCAGGCCCGTGCCGCCGTACTTGCGCGCCGTGGAGCCGTCGGCCTGGTGGAAGGCGTCGAAGATCTTTTCCTGCTGCTCGGGCGCAATGCCGATGCCGGAATCCTGCACGGCGAACTGGATCCAGCCGTCGCCGTTCGCGCTGACGGTCAGCCTGACCTGCCCCTTGTCCGTGAATTTCACCGCGTTCGACAACAAATTCTTGAGGATTTGCTCGAGGCGCTGGCGATCCGTGTGGATGCTCGCGGGCACGTTCGACGCGACGTCCAGCACGAAATCCAGGTGCTTCTGGCGCGCCAGCGGTTCGAACATGCGCGCCAGGCCCTCGATGACACGGCGCAGCGCCAGGTCTTCCGGCACGAGTTCCAGCTTGCCGGCCTCGACCTTGGAAATATCGAGGATATCGTTGATCAGGTTGAGCAGATCATTGCCGGCCGAGTAAATCGTCTGGGCAAAACGTACTTGCTCCTCGTTGAGGTTACCGGCGGCATTGTCCGCCAGCAGCTTGGCGAGGATCAGCGAACTGTTCAGCGGCGTGCGCAGCTCATGCGACATATTCGCCAGGAATTCGGACTTGTAGCGGCTGGCCCGCTCCAGCTCCAGCGCACGTTCGCGCAATTGCTCCTGGGCTTGTATCAGCGCCGTGTTCTTGTTGTCGAGGTTGGCGGCCTGCTCGGCCAGCCGTTCGTTCGTCTGCTCCAGCGCGGCCTGCTGGTTTTCCAGTGCCGACTGTGATTCCTCCAGCGCGCGCGACTGTTCTTCCAGTTCCTCGTTCGCGGTGCGCAATTCTTCCTGCTGCACCTGCAGCTCTTCGTTCAACGCCTGCTGCTCTTCCAGCGCCGCCTGCAGCCGCTGGCGGTGCAGCACGTTCGCCACGGCCGCACCGACCGGGGCGGCGAGCGTTTCCATGAGGCGGACGTCGCGGTCACTCACGCCGTTCAGGAAGCCGATCTCGATGACACCCTTGATCTTGCCGAAGTTCGACACGGGCGCAATCAGCAATTCGCGCGGCGCCGTCTCGCCCAGCGCCGAGCCGACCTTGATATAGTCCGACGGCAGTTCGCGCAAGGTGATGATGCGGTTCTGGCTGGCGGCCTGGGCGGCCAGCGACTCGTTCGGTCCCACGATGCGGCCACGGTCCTCGTCGTCGTGCGCGAAGCCATAGGCGCCGATGCGGGTCAACGTGCCATCGTCGGCACGCACGTACATCGCGGCCACGACGCCGCCCACGTACCTGGTCACGTATTTCAGCACGACGTCGGCCAGTGGTTCCAGCGTGACGATGCCCGTCGTCTTCGCGATCAGTTCCGTCTGGCCCGAACGCAACCAGTCCTGCTGGCGCAGCCGCTCGTTGTACTCGGCCTCATGCTCCAGGATCTCGTTGTAAGAGTTCGACAGTGCCATCAGCTCGCGCCGCCCGAACAGCGCAAGCAGCCCGGCGACGACGAGACTGAACGTGAGGAAGGTCGCGACCGACCACGCGATCACGGAGCGCGACGTGGTGTTCCGTTCCTGCAGGATGCGTTGTTCTTCCAGGATGAAATCGAGGAATTCGCGCCGCACCTGGTCCGTCAACAGCTTGCCGCGGCCACCCTTGATGTTCTGGACGATATCGACGAAATCGCTGTTCTTGCCGCGGCGCGCGATCATTTCCTCGGCAAAGCCCTGCCACTGGTTCTGCGCCGCGCGCACCCGTTCGATGCGCTCGATCTGCGCCGGATTGTCTCCGACGAGGCGCTCCAGGTTCTTCAGCTCGGCATCCATGCGCGGCTTGGCCGCCAGGTACGGCGCCAGGAAATCGTCGTCGCCGGACAGCAGGAAGCCGCGCATGCCGGCTTCCATGTCGGACGACAGCCGGTTCACCTCGTTGGCGCGGCCGATCACGTGTTCGGAATGCTCGACCCAGCTCAATACATTGATGAGGTAGGCGATGATCCCGACGAAGACCAGCGCGCTGAGCACGCCCATGCCCAGCGGCATGGCGACGTTGCGCAAGAGGATGCGGCGAAATTGGTCTTTATCGATGCTCGATCCGGGCATGCTGTGTCATTACTCTTATGAAAAAAATATCTTAAGTGTAACGCAAGCATGGGAACCGGCGCGTTCGTTTGAACGTGCATTTTTGCCAAGTCAGCGGGGTTGATCGTATTTACAGCAAGAATCACTGACGTTAGGCCACCCTACGGCGCGTAGGGTGCGGCACCCCGTGCCCACGCGTGACGCTCGCGTCATGCCGGCTTCCGCGTGGGCACAGGGGTGCCCACCCTACAGCGTCACAGGCACGGGGACAAATAAGGTGACGTCCGGCTACAGCGTCACAGGCACGGGGACAAATAAGGTGACGTCCGGCTCGCCTTCACCGTGGCGACCTCGGCCGGCGGCCCCGCCGCCACGACCTGACCGCCGGCCTCGCCCGCGCCGGGGTCGATGTCGATCACCCAGTCGCAGGCCGCCACGATGCGCATCGTGTGCTCGACCATGATGACGGTGTTGCCGGCATCGACGAGGCGGTCGAGCTGGGCCAGCAGGCGGTCGGCGTCGAGCGGGTGCAGGCCCGTCGTCGGCTCGTCCAGCACATACAATACACGGGCACCGTCGGCGTCTCGTCCGTGTACAGGATCCAGTCGCGGTCCTTCTTCGGCAGGTCGCGCCAGGGCGTGTCGACGTCGTAACCGAGCGTGACCAGGATGTCGCGCAGGTTCTGGCCGTGCCATGCGGGCGGCCACGCGGCGACGGCGCGCTCGCGGATCGTCAGGCTGTCGTCCGGCACCATCGTCGCTTCCGTCGCGTCAACCACGCGCCTCAGGCCCGAGCACTGCGGACAGGCGCCTTCCGCCGTGTTCGGCGAGAACGATTCCGCGTACAGCAGGTCCTGCCCGGGCGGATAGTCGCCGGCGCGCGAATACAGCATGCGCAGCGAATTGGACAGCGTACTCACACTGCCGACCGACGATCGCGTCGTGGTTTTTCAGATTGTGCTCGCGCGCGCCGTGCACGCGCACGTGGCCTGTCATCAAGGACCGCCTGGTGGATGGGTCATGCATGCCTGCGGCTCCGGATGCTTCACGATGCCCCATTCCAGCGCGCGCGCGCCGGCAGTCGGTGCGCTCGCCCACCATCAGGGAATCAACAACCGCGCCCGCAGCCCGGAAAACAGGTCGAAGAACGATTCCTCGGTCGACTGCCACGCGGCGAAGCCGAGGCGGCGACTGTTCGCCATGTCCGTCATCACCTCGATGGGACGGCCGAGGTCGAGGTCCGTGTGCCAGGGCGACACGAGCCGGTTCAGGTCCGCCTCGACCAGCCTGTGACGCGTGGCGATCTCGCGCCAGATGGCGTGGTCGTTGGCCATCTCCGCCTCGAGCGGTTTCATCGCGCCCTCGAAGCCGACCGCTTCCACGGCGAACCATGCGGCGAGCCGGCGCCACAGCCAGCTCCAGCGAAAATAATCGCCGTTCGTGATATTGAAGGCTTCGTTGCGCGCGGCATCAACGTCGGCGGCCCAGCGCAACTGCTTCGCCAGCATGCGCCCGTCCGTCACGTCGGACAGTCCTTCCCACTGCGCCCGCGAGCCGGGAAAGCGGAACGGCCGGCCTGTCGCCTTGCAGATCGATGCATACACGGCCAGGGTGGTGCCGAGGTTCATCGCATTGCCGACGGCCATGCCGATGACCGTGTGCGGGCGGTGCACGGTCCACGTGAAGCGGTCGCGTGCCGCGGCCGCGACCACTTCGTCTTCCTGCGCATAATAAAAATTGTCGAGCGGCAGACGCGGCTGGGATTCGCGCAGCGGGGTGTCGGGCAAGGTGCCGGAACTGGCGTAGGCCTCGAACGGGCCGAGGTAGTGCTTCAGGCCCGTCACGAGCGCCACATGGCGCAGCGTCTTGCGCGGGCTCAGCGCATCCAGCAGGTTGCGCACGAGGGCGGCGTTGACGCGGATGTTCTCGGCCTCGCTGTCCTGGCGCATCCACGTCGTGATGAAGACGTGCGTCGGGCCGCCGTCGCCGAACGCCGCCGCGAACGCCTCGTCCAGCCGGGCCGGGTCCATCAGGTCGGCCGGCACGGGGATCAGCCCCGGCAGGTCGCTGGGCGGCCGGCGCGCCAGGCCGTACACGGTCCAGCCGTGGGCCAGCAATTCCCTTGCCGTGGCATGGCCGCCGATGCCGCTGGCGCCGACGACGAGTGCGCTTCTTTGCATGTCAGCCTCTGCTTGACGATAGCATCCCCTATTCTTGCGCGCTTTTCGGAAACGGTGTCGCCCGCTTGGGTAGGGTGGGCACCCCCGTGCCCACCAAACGTTCGCGGACCGGCACGCGTTTGGTGGACACGCTGCCCACCCTACAGGATAGGTTCTTAGTCGGCCTTGAAACTCTGCCCGAGGGACACGGGCTTGTTCAGCAGGATCGTGCGCGGATTGCGGCAGATGATCACCAGCACGACGATCGTCGCCAGGTAGGGCAGCATCGACAGGAACTCGGACGGGATCGGCACACCGAGCCCCTGGCCATGGAATTGCAGCACGGTCACGCCGCCGAACAGATACGCGCCCAGCAGCAGGCCGCGCGGCTTCCACGTCGCGAACACGACCTGCGCCAGTGCGATCCAGCCGCGGCCGGCCGTCATGCCCTCGACCCACATCGGCGTCAGCGCCAGCGACAGGTAGGCGCCGCCGAGCCCCGCCAGCGCGCCGCCCGCGAGCACCGTCGCGTAGCGCAGCTTCACGACGGGCATGCCGAGCGCATGGGCGCTGTGCGGCGCCTCGCCCACGGCGCGGATCAAGAGGCCCAGCCGGGTGCGCCCCAGCATCCAGCCCGTCAGCAGCACGAGGACGATGGCCGCATAGACCAGCGCATCGAAGGAAAACAGCAGCGGCCCGACGAACGGCAGGTCGGACAGCACGGGCACGTGCAGCCGGGGCAGCGGCGCCACGGTCTGGCCGACGAGGTCGCGCCCGGCGAACGCGGACAGGCCGATGCCGAACAGCGTCAGCGCGAGGCCGGTGGCGACCTGGTTCGTCTGCAGGGTGAGCACGAGCACGCCGAACAGCAGCGCCATCGCCATGCCGGCGGCGAGCGCGGCGGCGAGGCCCAGCGCCGCCAAGCCGGTGTGCAAGGTGACGGAAAACCCGGCGACGGCACCGACGAGCATGATGCCCTCGAGGCCCAGGTTGATGACGCCGGAGCGTTCCGCCACCAGTTCTCCCGTCGATGCGAGGACGAGCGGTGTCGCGGCGCCCGCCGTGCTGGCGAGGAAGGCGATCAGGTAATCTGCATTCATGGGGCGACGGTCTCCGTGGCCACGACGATATGCCGCGGCTTGATGCGATAGTGGATGAACAGGTCGGCCGCCAGCAGGTAGAACAGCAGCAGCCCTTGGAACAGGCCGGTAATGGCGGACGGCAGCTGCAGTTCGATCTGTGCGGTCTCGCCGCCGATGTACAGCAGCGACATCAGCAGCGACGCGAGCAGCACGCCGACGGGATGCAGCCGGCCGACGTAGGCGACGATGATGGCGGCAAAACCGTAGCCAGGCGACACGGACGCCTGCAACTGGCCCAGCGGCCCGGCGACTTCGCCCACGCCCGCCACGCCGGCCAGCGCGCCACTCGCAAGAAACGCGATCCACACGTTCTTCGGCTCGGAAAAGCCCGCGTACAGCGCGGCCGCCGGCGCCATGCCGGCCACCCGCATGCGGTAGCCCGCGAAGCTGTGGCGGCAAAAGAACCACGCGCCGGCCACCGCGACGAGCGACAGAAGGAAGGCGGCATTCACGCGCAGCCCCTCCTTCAAGAGCGGCAGCATGGCGGCATCGCCGAACATCTTCGATTGCGGGAAGTTGTAGCCGGCCGGATCGCGCAGCGGGCCGTGCACGAGGTAGCCGAGGAACAGGTAGGCCACGTACACGAGCATCAGCGACACCAGGATCTCGCTCGTATTGAAGCGCGTGCGCAGCAGCGCGGGCACGGCCGCCCACGCGGCGCCGCCCGCGGCCCCGGCCAGGATCATCAGCGGCAGCACCCACGGTCCCTGCGCGCCGTCGAAATACAGGGCGACGCAGCCGGCGGCCACGGCGCCCATCGTCAGCTGGCCGTCGGCGCCAATGTTGTGGACGTTGGCGCGAAAGCCGATCGCGAGCCCGACACCGCAGAGGATCAACGGCGTGGCCTTGAGCAGCAGCTCGCCGATGCCGTACATCGACGTCAGCGGCTGCACGAAATACACGTAGAAGGCGTGCAGCGGCGCCTGGCCGAGGAAGAGGAACAGCAGCGAGCCGGAGACGAGCATCGCGCCTGCCGCGATCAGCGGTGATGCCAGCATCATCGCGCGCGAGGGTTCTGGACGGGCTTCAAGCCGGGACATGGGCGGCTCCTTCGGACGTTGGGGTTGGGGTTGGTGTTGCGGTGGCGGCTTCGTCGAAGTCGCCGCCCATCCAGCGGCCGATGCGGTCGACGCTCGTCGCCCCGGTCGCCACCGCGGGCGACAGGCGTCCCCGGGCCAGCACCGCGATGCGGTCGCACATCATGAACAGCTCGTCGAGTTCTTCCGACACGACGAGTACGGCGACACCCGCGTCGCGCAGGTCGATGATGGCCTGGCGGATCAGCATGGCGGCGCCGACGTCGACGCCCCACGTGGGCTGGGCGACGACCATCACCTTCGGCGCCAGCCTGATCTCGCGCCCGACGATGAATTTCTGCAGGTTGCCGCCGGAGAGGCTCGCGGCGGTGGACTGGTCGCCGCCACACTTGACCCGGAAGCGCTCGATGACGGCGGCCGCGAACGCGCGCACGGCGCCGCGCCGGATCACGCCCCGCGTCGTCATGCCGGCGGCCGGGCTCAGGTAGCCGGTCAGCAGGGCATTGTCCGCCAGCGACAGCGTGGGCACGGCACCCCGTCCCAGCCGCTCTTCCGGCACGAAGCCGAGGCCCAGGCGGCGGCGCGCGGCGGCATCCAGGCGGCCCGCGTCGCGTCCCAGCAGGCGGATCGCTGCCGGTTGCGTCAGCCGCTCGCCGGACAGGGCCTGCAGCAGCTCCTGCTGGCCATTGCCGGAAATGCCCGCGAGGCCGACGATTTCTCCCGCGCGCAATTCCAGCGAGATGCCGCGCAGCGCCGTGCCGAACGGGTCGCTGCTTGCCAGGTCGAGATCGGCGATCGCCATCAGCACCTCGCCCGGCGCGCGCGGCGCCAGCGTGCACGTCGGCAGATCGCCGCCGATCATCAGTTCGGCCAGCGACTGGGCCGTCTCCGCGCGGGGATCGGCGGTGCCGGCCACGCGGCCCGCGCGCAACACGGTGGCGCGGTCGCACAAGGCCTGGATCTCGTCCAGCTTGTGGCTGATGTACAGGATGCTGACGCCTTCGTCGCGCAGCCGGCGCAGCGCGACGAACAGCTTCTGCACGGCGTCCGGCGTGAGCACGGAGGTCGGCTCGTCCATGATCAACAGGCGCGGCGACTGCAGCAGGCAGCGCACGATCTCCACGCGCTGGCGTTCGCCGACGGACATGCTGTGCACGAGCCGGTCCGGGTCGAGCGGGAGGCCGTATTGCCCGGACACGGCGCGGATGCGCGGCGCCAGCGACGCCGGCGCCGTCCTGTCGTCCAGCGCGAGCGCGATGTTCTCGGCGACGGTGAGCGTCTCGAACAGCGCGAAATGCTGGAACACCATGCCGATGCCGAGGCGGCGCGCGGCCGACGGCGAATCGATGCGTACCTGCCGGCCTTCCCACATGATCTCGCCGGCGTCCGGCTGCGTGACGCCATAGATCATCTTCATGAGAGTGCTCTTGCCGGCCCCGTTCTCGCCCAGCACGGCGTGGATCTCGCCGGGCATGACGGTGAGATCCACGTCCGCGTTGGCCACGACGGACGGATAGATCTTCGAGATCCCGAGCAGCCGCAGGCGCGGTTCGGTCGGCGGCGCACCATGGGGGTCGCTCATCTTGACTCCAATCGTTGTATACAAAAACGTAGTCGTTCGTTTGCAATTTGCGTGCCGGGGGCGAACGGGCACGCTTTGTATACGAAGCGCACCGACTCGGCTCAGCGACTCACCGAAAGCGGGCGTATGAATGCCCGGATACGGGCGCGGCGACCACATTGCGTGTGCACGATTCCTGCTTCTTTTGTCGACAACCGGCTTGTACGCGCCGCATACATTGGAGACCTAAATGACCGAGACCACGACCGCGCCCGCCCGGAAGCGCGGCCTGACCGCCGTCGACGACCGCATCTACCGCGCCGTCGTCAACGCCGTGATGAGCCACCGCCTGCCGCCCGGCACCCGCCTGGGCGAAGCGGAATTCTGCGACCTGTACGGCGTGAGCCGCACCACCGTGCGCAAGGCCCTGCAGCGCCTCGCGCACGACCACATCATCGAACTGCGGCCGAACCGCGGTGCCATCGTCGCCTCGCCCACGCCGAAGGAAGCGCGCGACGTGTTCGCCGCGCGGCGCGCGCTGGAACGCGAGATCGTGCCGCTCGTCGTCCAGCGCGCGACGCCGGCTTCGCTGCGCGCGATCCGCACGGCCATCGAGGCCGAGGAAGCGGCAAGGCGCAGCGCCGACCGCGCCGCGTGGATCCGCCTGGGCGGCGAATTCCACCTCCTGCTGGCGGAACTCGCCGGCAACGCCGTCCTGCAACGCTTCATGGCCGAACTGGTGTCGCGCTGCTCGCTGATCATCGCGCTGTACGAGAACCCGGGCGCGCCCATGTGCGGCAACCACGACCACCAGCAACTGCTCACCCTGATCGAAAACGGCGACGCGGCGCGGGCCACCGCACTGATCGAACACCACCTGGTCGAGATCGAGGCGCGCCTGCACCTGGGCGAGCAGGACCGCAAGGTCAACCTGGCCGAAGCGCTGGCCGAGCACTGAACCGGTCGGCACCATGCGCACTGTATGACGCCGGTTGTGCACGATCGCGGACCGTTTGTTCGCCGTGCTGGTGCGTCCCGGCGGCACCAACGGCGTTCGAGCAGGGCGAAACAGCCTGGCCCGCTCCTTGCTAACGGATGAAATCAGATTGCATCCAATCCATCGCTCGATTGGATGCAATCGACAAGCCCCATCACCATAACAAGGACATTGAATGAAGCCCAAGCTCCGCATCGCCTGTCTCGCCCTGCTCTCCGCCTGCGGCACCGCCGCCCACGCCGCCGACTGGAGCGACACCTCGCTCAGCTGGCGCTACGGCACCAAATTCTCCGAGCCGTACAACGGCGAAGACATCACCAAGCACGTCATCAACTTTTCCAACGTCAGCGGCTACAAGTACGGCAAGAACTTCTTCAGCGTCGACTTCCTGTTCTCCGATTCGCACGATCCGTCCGCCGTGGGCGCATCCAGCGGCGCGCACGAAGCCTACGCCGTGTACCGCCACACGCTCGACCTGGGCAAGGTGAGCGGCGCCGACCTCGCGTTCGGTCCGGTGCGCGGCGTCGGCGTCACGGGCGGCTTCGACGTCAACAGCAAGACGGATGCGGGCTACAACTCGAAGAAACGCATGCTGGTGCTGGGCCCCACGCTGATGTTCGACGTGCCCGGCTTCCTCGACGTGAGCCTGCTCGCCCTGCGCGAAAGCAATGCGCCGTTCAACGGCTTCACGAACACGTCCACGCCGCGCTACACGTACAAGACGCACGCGATGTTGTCGGCCGCATGGGGCATCCCGTTCACGCTGGGCGTGCCGCTGTCGTTCGAAGGCTATGCCAACTACATCGGCACGAAAGGCAGGAACGAATTCGGCGGCCCGACGGCGGTCGAGATCAACGTCGACATGCAGCTCATGTACGACCTGAGCCCGGCCATCGGCGCCGCCAGGAACACGCTGAAGCTGGGCCTCGAATACCAGTACTGGAAGAACAAGTTCGGCAACCCCACGGACATCGCGCCGGGCGCCACCGCGAAGACGCCGATGGTCCGCGCCGAATACCACTTCTGATCCGCTCCAACACTCACCGCAAAGGAACACCATGAATCGTCGCAGCCTGCTCGCCCTCACCCTCCTGACTTCCTTCGCCGCGCTGACCGCGCACGCAGCCGATCCGCTGAAGGTCGCCTTCGTCTACGTCGGTCCCGTCGGCGACGCCGGCTGGACTTATGCCCACGAACAGGGCCGCCTGGCCATGGAAAAGGCGCTGGCCGGCAAGGTCGCCACCACGTTTGTCGAGAACGTGCCGGAAGGCGCGGACGCCGAACGCGTCATCCGCAAGCTGGCCGCCGACGGCAACAAGCTGATCTTCACCACGTCGTTCGGCTTCATGAACCCGACGGAAAAAGTGGCGAAGGCGTTCCCGAACGTTGTGTTCGAGCATGCGACCGGCTTCAAGCTGGCGAAGAACATGGGCGTATACGAGACCCGCCAGTACGAGGGCACGTACCTGCAGGGCGTCCTCGCGGCGAAGATGAGCAAGACCGGCACGCTCGGCTTCGTCGGTTCGTTCCCCGTGCCGGAGGTGATCCGCAACATCAACGCGTACACGCTCGGCGCCCAGAGCGTGAACCCGGCCATCAAGACCAAGGTCGTGTGGATCAACAGCTGGTACGACCCGGCGAAGGAACGCCAGGCTGCGGAAACGCTGATCGCGCAGGGCGCCGACGTGCTCACGCAGAACACCGACTCGCCGGCCACGCTGCAGGTGGCGCAGGAAAAAAGCAAGTACGCGTTCGGCTGGGATTCCGACATGGTGAAGTTCGCGCCGAAGGCCCACCTGACCGCGACGACGAATGCCTGGGGCGACTTCTACACCCGCACCGCGCAGGCCGTGCTGGCCGGCACCTGGAAGAGCGCCGAGGTGCGCGGCGGCCTGTCGGAAGGCATGGTGAAGATGTCGCCGCTGAACGCCGTCATCCCGGCCGACACGGCCAAGCTGTTCGAGGCGAAGAAAGCGGCGCTCATCGGCGGCGAGATCAAGCCGTTCCAGGGTCCGCTGAAGGACCAGTCGGGCGCCCTCAAGGTGGCCGCGGGCAAGGCGTTGTCGCTGGCCGACCTGAAAGGCATGAACTGGTACGTGCAGGGTGTCGAGGGCACGATTCCGAAGTGAGCCGACGCCATGCCGACACCGACCGCGCAAGACCATGAGTTCCTGACGCGCGTGTTCGCGCTGGCGCAGCGCTCGCGCGCCGAGGGCCACCATCCGTTCGCCGCCATCGTCGTCGGCGCGGACGGCACCGTCATCGCCGAGGCGATGAACGATTCGTCCACGGACCGCACGGCGCACGCGGAGATGAACGCGCTGCGTGCGGCGTCGCGCCGCCACGGCCCGGCCGAACTGGCGGGCACCACGCTGTACAGCAATGCCGAGCCGTGCGCGATGTGCGCGGGCGGCACGTACTGGAGCGGCGTGGGCCGCGTGGTCTACGGCATGTCGGAGACGAGCCTGCTGGCGCTGACCGGCAGCGATCCCGAGAATCCGACCCTGTCCCTGCCCTGCCGCGAGGTGTTCGGGCGCGGGCAGCGGCCGACCGAGGTGATCGGGCCCGTGCGCGAGGACGAGGCGAAGGCAGCGCACATCGGCTTCTGGCGCAACGAGTGACCGTCAGCCCGCCAGGCTTTCGAGCGCCGCGCACATCCTGTCCACGCCCGCCTGCGGCACGAAGCGTCCGGCCACGGCGCGCGTGCGCCCGTCCAATCCCGGCACCGCCAGCAAGGCCGCCAGCCGGCGCACCAGACGCGCCTCGTCCAGCCGCGCCGCCGGCAGCGCGGCGCCGACGCCCAGCGCCGTCACGCGCGCCGCGTTGTCGAACTGGTCGTGCGCGAGCGGCACCACCAGTTGCGGCGTCCCCGCGCGCAGGGCTTCCGCCGTCGTGCCGATGCCGCCATGGTGAATCAAAGCCGCCGCGTGAGGCAGCAGCCGGCGCAGCGGCACGTAGTCCTGCCACAGCATCGTGTCCGGCAGGTCGGCCGGTACCTGCTCGCGGTGCGGCGTGAGGAAGATCGCGCGCCGGCCCAGTTGCTCCGCCGCCGCACGCGCATGGTGGAAGTACGCGGCCGCCTGCGTATTACCGGTGCCGTGCGTGAACACGAGCGGCGCCGGGCCGGCCTGCAGGAAGGCGTCCAGTGCCGGCGCGGGCGCCGCGTCCGGGGTCGGATCGAACAGCGGAAAATCGCCGCGCACAAGCGGCCGCGGCCAGTCCGGCTGCGTGGGCGCGAACCAGTCGGGGAACAGCGTGAGCGACAGGTCGGGCACGGCCGCGATCCAGTCCATCAAGGTCGCCACGGGCGCCAGGCCGCGCGGGAGGCGCGCCGCATTCACGTCCGCCAGCGCGACGGGATCGATGAAGCGCCGCACGGCCCAGCGCCAGAACGCCCGGCGCGCGGACAGCGGCACCCATGCGGGCACGCGCCACGGCCCCACCAGCAGCGGATCGTGCACCGTCATCAGGTTCGCAGGGGCCAGGTAGGCCGCCGCGATCTTCACGCCGGGATGCGCGGCCCGGCACAGGTCAGCCTCCGGCAATGCGAGCGGATGCACGAGCAGCACGCTTGCTTCGCCACGCGGCAGCGCCTCGACGAAGGGAACGATGCGCGCCATCGCAGGCCGCGTCGCGCGCCAGACGACGCCGAAGCCGCGCGTTGGATGCCACAGGTCGGGATCGTGCAACACGGCGTCGTCGGCCGGCAGGCCCGTGAACGGCAACCCGGTCGGACGCACCCACGGGCCATGCTGCTCCGGTCCGAGGAAGCTCACGCGGTGGCCGCGTGCGCGCAACCCGAGCGCCAGCGCGAGGAGCGGGAACAGGTCGCCGGCCGAGCCGATCGTGACGACGATGTAGTGGATGGGTTCGATGCCGCCTCCTTGCACGGTCGTCTTATGGCTCAAGTGTCAAACTCCGTCACATCCCATGTAACTAAAGTTGCATGATGGAAATCATGCTGTAAAATCAGGCACGCTGAAATTGTAAGTCAAGCAATGCGCCGCGCGTGGCACTTGTTCAAGCACGCACCGCATGCCGCCACCACCGCGCCTGCTTGACGCTCCTGTTATTTCTTTCCCTTTTCGGCCGCACTGGTGAGGAGGCTGGCCTTTCGCCCCCTCGATCCGTGCACCCCTGGAGTTTCGTCCCCCAAAAATAAAAAGGAGTTCAAGTTGAAATCTGTCGTAAAAACCGGTTTGGCCACCCTGCTTGCCTGCGCCAGCTTCTCCGCCTTCGCCGGCGATTTTCCAGCCCCGCTGCAGGCCAAGGTCGACAAGTACAAGCAGAAGCTCGTCGAATGGGCCGCCAATCCGGCGATCGTGCAGGCCGTGAAGGAAGCCAATGCCAACGGTCCCCAGGGCGGCATGACCAATGCCAAGTGGCAGGACGTGGCTGACAGCGACCCGGCAGCCAAGTCTTTTAGCACCAGCAAGGCCGGCGGCCTGCTCAAGAAGTGGGAAGAAGACACCGGCATCAACAAGCTGGTGCTGCGCGATGAAAAAGGCAATCTGGTGGCCGCAAGCACCAAACCGTTGCTGTTCAACAACGCCGTACGCCCGGTATTCGTCAACGGCATCAAAGGCCAGGTCTGGGCCGACAGCAAGGTGACACCCGACCCCACCACCCAGGTCAAGGGCGTGCAAGCCTCCGCCCCGGTGTTGGACGGCAAGAAGGTCATCGGCGTGATCCACGTCGGCATCACTGAGTAAGTCAGTTCACCAACCTCGGCCACGCCGCGGGCGGCGGGGCCGCTCCCTAGGAGTTCTCCATGAAATTCCTCGAGACCATGAAGGTCGGTCCGCGCCTCGCCGTCGGTTTCGGTATCGTACTGGTACTGATGCTGATCCTGACCGGGGTGGCGATCAGCCGTATGTCCTTCATCAACACGAGCCTGAACGAGATCGTCAACGGTGACTCGCCCAAGCTGCGGCTGGTCAATACCATGCGCGACCTGGTGCGCCACCAATCGGTGACCGTACGTGACGTCGTCATGCAGGAAGACTTCGCGTTCAAGAAAAAGGAACTGGCGCTGTCGCGGCAATCGCGGACCACCTATCAGGCCGCAGCCAACCAGCTCGCCGGCTTGCTCACGGACCCGGCAAACAAGGCCATCCTGGCCAAAACCGGTACGCTGGACGCCAAAGTCAAGACCGAGGTCGACAAGGCCATCGACCTGTCCCTCTCGGGCGATGTGGCCGGCGCAGGCGACGCCATCCGCGACCGGGTGCGGCCGGCCCAGGTCGAATTGATCGACGCGCTCGACACCCTCCTGGCACGTCTGGAGGCGCGCGCAAAGGACTCGGCGCAGACGGCCGGACGCACTTATACGCAGGCGTGGCAAGCGATGGCCGGCGTCGGCGTGCTGGCCCTTCTGGTGGGCGCGGTGGCTGCGTTCCTGATCACGCGCAGCCTGCTCAAGCAGCTCGGCGGCGAACCGACTTATGCGGCCGAGATCGCAGGCAGGATCGCCGCCGGCGACCTGGCCGTGGAAGTGCGGACCGATGCGGGCGATCACACCAGCCTGCTGTATGCGATGCGTGAAATGCGCGACAGCCTGGTGCGCATCGTCAGCGAGGTGCGCACCGGCACCGACATGATCGATACGGCCGCCGGTGAAATTGCGGCCGGCAACCTCGACCTGTCCTCGCGCACCGAACAGCAATCCAGCGCGCTGGAGGAAACCGCGTCTTCCATGGAAGAGCTGACCTCGATCGTCAAGCAGAACGCCGACAATGCCCACCAGGCCAATGACCTGGCCAGCTCGGCCACCGACATCGCGCGCCGTGGCGGCGACGTGGTCCAGGAAGTGGTCCAGACCATGGGCGCCATCAATGACTCGGCGCGCAAGATCGTCGACATCATCGGCGTCATCGACGGGATCGCCTTCCAGACCAACATCCTGGCACTGAACGCGGCCGTGGAAGCGGCCCGCGCCGGCGAGCAGGGACGCGGCTTCGCCGTGGTGGCCACCGAGGTCCGCAACCTGGCCCAGCGCGCCGGTGCCGCCGCCAAGGAAATCAAGACCCTGATCAACGATTCCGTGGACAAGGTCAACAGCGGCGCCAGGCTGGTCGACGAGGCCGGCGCCACCATGGGAGACATCGTAGCCAGCGTCAAGCGCGTCAGCGGCATCATCGGCGAGATCGCCGCCGCCAGCCAGGAGCAGGCCCACGGTATTGCCCAGGTCAACCAGGCCATCACCCAGATGGACGCCGTGACCCAGCAGAACGCGGCCCTGGTGGAGGAAGCCGCGGCCGCGTCCGAGGCCATGCAGGACCAGGCCGGCCGGCTCTCGCAGGTGGTCAGCGTGTTTACGTTGACCCAGGCGGCACCGGTGTCCCTCGTGCCGGCCATTCACATGGACCATGTGAGCCAGCAGGCCCGGGACAAGGCGAAAGCGCGCGCGTCCGCCCAGCGCAGAGTCGCTTAAGCGCCGTAGGGTGGGCACCACGTGCCCACGCGTAACGCCAACATACCGCGAACGTCACGCGTGGGCACAGCGCGTGATTGATGCCCCCGGCATCAATCACCCCACCCTACAGGAACCGGTCGAGTATCTTCCGGCTCCCCTTGTCGATCGCAAACATGTCGCGGATCAGGAAATGGATGCCGTGACTGTCCGCGATCAGCAGCGACCAGGCCCCCAGGCGGCGGATATCCTCCTCGCCCTTGAGCACGAAGTCCGTATCGCCGCGGTCCGTTTTGACGGTCCATGTGCAGGGCGTGGCGAAGCTCGAGACGCCGTTGATCGACAGGATCTCGGGCATGAATTCACGCCCCTCCAGTTCTTCCGCGACGAGAGACCGGATATCGGCCGGCATCGTCTCGAGGTCGTCGATCCACGCGACTTCCTTGCCGCCGTCGCGCACGAGCGAAATGCCCTTCGTCGGCGCCTGCACCGGGAACGAGCGTACCGGGGTCACGCCCACGAATTCCTCGCCCTCGGCATTCGTCAGCACCAGCTTGCCGAACGGGTCGCGCTTCAATTGAAAAGATAGGGTCATCGTTCAGTCTTCCTTGCCTTCGTCGTCCGGATCCTGGTCCACGTTGCGTGCCTGCGCCTCGTACAGGCGGTAGTAGGCGCCTTGCGCCGCCATCAGCTCGTCGTGGTTGCCCTCTTCCACGACCTGGCCGCGGTCCAGCACGACGAGGCGGTCGGCGCGGTGCAGGGTGGACAGGCGGTGCGCGATGGCGATCGTCGTGCGGCCCTGCACGAGGTTGTCCAGCGCCCTCTGGATTTCCTTTTCCGTTTCGGAGTCGACGGAGGACGTCGCCTCGTCGAGGATCAGGATCGGCGGATCGATGAGCAGCGCGCGCGCGATCGAAATGCGCTGGCGCTCGCCGCCGGACAGGCCCTGGCCCCGCTCCCCGACCATCGAGTCATAGCCCTGCGGCAGGCGCAGGATGAATTCGTGGGCGTGCGCGGCGCGGGCGGCGGCGATGATCTCTTCGCGCGTCGCATCCGGCTTGCCGTAGGCGATGTTTTCCGCGATGGTGCCGAAGAACAGGAAAGGC
The DNA here is from genome assembly GCF_056404615.1 of Massilia sp. P2_C2. Lineage (NCBI taxonomy): Bacteria > Pseudomonadati > Pseudomonadota > Betaproteobacteria > Burkholderiales > Oxalobacteraceae > Massilia > Massilia sp. P2_C2. The sequence goes on from NZ_JBFUDR010000004.1 coordinate 48,078, forward strand.
TCCTGCAGCACGAGGCCGATGTGGCGGCGGTAATCCGCCACGGCGAAGCTGCGGATGTCGCGGCCGTCCAGCAGGATCGCGCCTTCCGCCACGTCGTAGAAGCGGCAGATCAGGTTCACCAGCGTGCTCTTGCCCGAGCCCGAGTGGCCGACGAGGCCCACCATCTCCCCGGCCCTGATGTTCAGCGAGATGCCGCGGTTGACGGCACGGTTGCCGTAGCGGAAACCCACTTCGCGCAGCGCGATATTGCCCTCGACCTTGTCCAGTTTCACCGGATTGACCGGGTCCGGGACGCTCGACACGTGGTCGAGGATGTCGAAGATGCGCTTGGCGGCCGATGCGGATTTCTGCGTGACCGACACGATGCGGCTCATCGAATCGAGGCGGACGTAGAACCGTCCGCTGTACGCGATGAACGCGGACAGCACGCCCACGGTGATCTCCTGGTGGCTCACCTGCCAGATGCCGAAGCACCAGATGATGAGCAGGCCCAGTTCCGTCAGCAGCGAGACGGTCGGCGAGAACAGCGACCACACCTTGTTCAATTTATCGTTGACGGCCAGGTTGTGCTTGTTGGCCTCGCGGAAGCGCGACGCTTCCCGGTGTTCCTGGGCGAACGCCTTCACGACGCGGATGCCGGGAATGGTGTCGGCCAGCACGTTCGTGACCTCGCCCCACACGCGGTCGATCTTCTCGAAGCCGGTGCGCAGCTTGTCGCGCACGACGTGGATCATCCAGGCGATGAACGGCAACGGCACCAGGGTGATCAAGGCCAGCTTGGCATTAATGCTGAACAAAATTGCGCCCGTCATGATGATCATGAGGACGTCGGAGAGGAAATCCAGCAGGTGCAGCGACAGGAACACGCAGATGCGGTCCGAACCGCTGCCGATGCGGCTCATCAGGTCACCCGTGCGCTTGCCGCCGAAGAATTCCAGCGACAATCTCAGCAGGTGTTCATAGGTTTCCGAGCGCATGTCGGCGCCCATCCGCTCGGACACGAGGGCCAGGATGTACGTGCGGCCCCAGCCCAGCGCCCACGCCAGGATGGCGGACGCGAACAGGCCGCCCATGTACATGTAGACGAGGCGCGTGTCGATGTGCTGGCCGTTCTGGTACGGGATCAGCACATTGTCCATCAGCGGCATCGTCAGATACGGCGGAATCATGTGTGCGCCAGTACTCGCCAACATGAGCAAGAATCCGAGGAGCAATTGACCTTTGTATGGACGGGCGAAGCGCCACAGGCGCAGCAAGGTCCATGTGGAGGGCGGCGTGTGCAACACCTTGGTGCAGATCGGGCATTCTTCCTGGTCCGGCTCGAGCGGCGCCTTGCAACTTGGACAAATATGTTGGTCAGGCGGTTGCACGGGAACGCCGGTGACGAAACTGTCGACCTGGCCGTGGAACTGGTCGACGACGCGGATCGCCTGCAGGTTCTGGCCGAGCGTGAAGCGCCAGGCCGCCAGCAGGCCGTTCTGGTCGACCAGTTCCAGGTGGCCGACACCGGCGTGATCATGGTGGCGCAGCGTGAGGCCGGCGCGGTAGGGCCAGTCGCGCCATATCGTGTCGCCGGGGGCACGGGTGAGCAGGCGATAATTCGTGACGACGAGAATGCCCTTGGTGAAGCGTAATTTCGCATCGAGGTCAACCTCGACGCTGTTTAAAACGTTTTCCCCTGGCGCAAGCTTTTTCGCGACGTCCGCCTGCCAGTGCTCAGGCAGGAAACCGGCGGTCGACGCCGGCGGAACGGAGGGAACAAGTTGTTGATTTGTCATGTGATGCCGCCGGTAAAGGCGAAGTTTCCGGTTCTATTTTAGGATTGGGGCAGCCAAAGGCTGGCAGATCTGTACGATGGAACGTTGCGAGCGGTACTGCCGTTGACACGCACACCGACTGAAAGCTTGGTGCGCGGGAGTGTACGGTATTCTATCGGAGGGGCCTGACTGGCAGAAATCGGTTCGGCACGGTAAGCTTCGTTCTTGTAAGTATATAACATGTGCATTATGGAAAGAGAGGAAGACGGTCGCCGCGATCCGGCAATCGCCTTGAACACCCATCGATGTGCAAACATAGGCAACGCCAGGCGATGAGAGAGCGGTCTCGCGTGGCTGGATATTTTTCATGACAAAAAAGAAAGACATTGCAATTCTTCGTGTAAACCACCTGCGTGGACCGAACATCTGGACCTACCGTCCTGTCATCGAAGCGTGGCTCGACATCGGCGAACTCGAAGAATGTCCTTCGAATAAACTTCCCGGCCTGTATGAACGTCTGACCGCCTGGCTGCCGGGCCTGATCGAACACCGCTGCGGCCTCGGCGAGCGCGGCGGCTTCCTGGAGCGCCTGCGCGACGGTACGTGGTCCGGGCACATCCTCGAACACGTCGTCCTCGAACTGCAGAACCTGGCCGGCATGAAGACCGGCTTCGGCAAGACCCGCTCCACCGCCGACCGCGGCATTTATAAAATGGCATTCCGCACCCGCGACGAGACCGTCGGCCGCGCCGCGCTGAAAGCCGGTCATGCCCTGTTGATGGCCGCCATCAACGACACGCCGTTCGACCTCGACGCCGCCGTCGCCGAACTGACGGAACTGGTCGACCGCTACTGCCTGGGCCCGTCGACGGGTCACATCGTCGAAGCCGCTACCGAGCGCCGCATCCCGGCTATCCGCCTGACCGAGGGCAATCTCGTGCAACTGGGCCACGGCGCCGCGCAGCGCCGCATCTGGACGGCCGAGACCGACCGCACGAGCGCCATCGGCGAATCCATCGCCAGCGACAAGGACCTGACCAAGACCCTGCTCGCCTCCTGCGGCGTGCCGGTGCCCGAGGGCACGGTCGTGCGCAGCGCGGAAGCCGCCTGGGAAGAAGCGCAGGACATCGGCCTGCCCGTCGCCGTGAAACCGGTCGACGGCAACCACGGCCGCGGCGTGTCGCTGAACCTGATGTCGGAAGCGGACGTGCATGCGGCCTACGCCATCGCGGCCGAGGAAGGCGATTCCAGCGCCGTCCTCGTCGAGCGCTTCATTCCCGGCAACGAGCACCGCCTGCTCGTCGTCGGTGCGAAAGTCGTCGCGGCCGCCAAGGGCGAATCGCTGTGGGTCGTCGGCGACGGCACCTCCACCGTGACGCAGCTGTGCGACAGCCAGATCAACATCGACCCGCGCCGCGGCGACTCGGAAGAATTCCCGCTCAGCCGCGTCAAGCCGCAGGACAGCGAGATCAAGCTGGACCTCCAGCGCCAGGGCCTCACGCCCGACTCCATCCCGCAAGCCGGCCAGAAAGTGCTGATCCAGCTGAACGGCAACGTGGCGGACGACGTCACGGACGAGGTCCACCCGGACGTGGCCCATGTCGCCGCGCTGGCTGCGCGCGTCGTCGGGCTGGACATCGCCGGCATCGACCTCGTGTGCGAAGACATCTCGCGTCCGCTTGAAGAACAGCGCGGCGCCATCATCGAAGTCAATTCCAGCCCGGGCCTGCTCGCCCACATCAAGCCCGCCAAGGGCGAACCGCGCAACGTCGGCCGTGCCATCGTCGAGCACCTGTTCAACGAGGATGAGACCAGGGAGGGTGAAACGGGCCGCATCCCGCTCGTGGGCGTCACGGGCGGCAAGGATGCCGCGCTGGCCGCGCGCCTCGTCGGCACCGTGCTGAACCTGACCGGCAAGCACGTCGGCGTGGCCAACCGCGACGGCCTGTTCCTCGATGCCCGCCAGGTCACCACGCAGGACGGCACCCGCTTCGACGCGGGGCAGCGCCTGCTGATCAACCGCACCGTGCAGGCCGCCGTATTCGAATCGAACCCGCGCACGATCCTGAACGAAGGCCTGCCCTACGACCGCTGCCTGGTCGGCATCGTGACGGACATGGGCAACGTGGCCGACGTCGCCGACCTGTACGTGCGCGACGAGGATGCGTTGTATAACGTCGTGCGCGGCCAGGTCGACGTCGTGCTGTCCGATGGCGCGGCCGTGCTGAACGCGGCCGACCCGCGCCTGGCCGCGCTGGCCGACCTGTCCGACGGCGCCGTGCTGTTCTATGCGCAGGACGAAGCCAACGCCACGCTGCAGGCGCACCGCGCCGCCGGCGGCCGCGTCGCGTTCGTGCGCAACGGCCATGTCTTGCTGGCCCAGGGTGGCGAAGAGATGCCGCTGCTGGGCCTGGACAAGGTCAAGCCGGCCACCGCCGCGCAACCGGACGCCGTGCTGGCCGCCGCCCTTGCGGGATGGGCGCTGGACGTGCCGACCGACCTGATTTGCGCCGGCCTGCGCACGTTCGACGCCGCCGCAAAAAAAGGCAAGGCCTGATAAAGATACGTGCCCGGGACGACCGGGCCGACGCGCGCCAGCTGCCAGGAGCTCTGGCGCCGCAAGACCCTAAAGGAAAGATCTATGGAAGTAACACGCGTACGGGCCCTGCGCGGTCCCAACCTCTGGAGCCACCACACGTCGATCGAGGCGATCGTTACCTGCACGCCCGAGGAGGAATCGATCGGCGCCCTGCCCGGTTTCGAGACGCGCCTGCGCGCCCTGTTCCCGCAGATCTGGCCGCTGCAGCCGACCGGCCATGACGACACGATCCCGCTGGCCCAGGTACTGGAAGTCGCCGCGCTCGCCCTGCAGGCGCAGGCCGGCTGCCCCGTCACCTTCAGCCGCACCACCGCCACGCTGGAGAGCGGCGTCTACCAGGTCGTCGTCGAATACAGCGAGGAAGACGTCGGCCGGCTGGCCATGAAACTGGCCGAACAGCTGTGCGAAGCGGCACGCACCGACCAGCCGTTCGACCTCGATGCCGCGCTGAAGCAGCTGCGCGACCTGGACGAGGACGTGCGCCTCGGCCCGTCCACGGGCTCCATCGTGCACGCCGCCGTCGTGCGCGACATTCCGTACCGCCGCCTGACCGAGGGCAGCCTCGTGCAGTTCGGCTGGGGCAGCCGCCAGCGCCGCATCCAGGCCGCCGAGATCGACGCCACCGGCGCCATCGCCGAATCGATCGCCCAGGACAAGGAACTGACCAAGACCCTGCTCAACGCGGCCGGCGTGCCGGTGCCGCTGGGCCGGGCCGTGAGCGATCCGGATGATGCGTGGGCCGCCGCCCGGGAAATCGGCGTGCCGGTCGTGATCAAGCCGAAGGACGGCAACCAGGGCAAGGGCGTGACCGTGAACGTGACGACGCGCGAACAACTGAACGCCGGCTTTGCCGCCGCGTCCGAGTTCCGCGACGAGATCATGGTCGAAAAATACCTGCCGGGCCATGACTACCGCCTGCTCGTCGTCGGCAACAAGCTCATCGCCGCCGCGCGCCGCGACCCGCCGCACGTCGTAGGCGACGGCAAACACACGGTGCGCCAGCTGGTCGACATCGTCAACCAGGACCCGCGCCGCGGCGACGGCCATGCGACGTCGCTGACGAAGATCCGCTTCGACGACATCGCCCTCGCCTCGCTGGCGAAACAGGGCTACGACGCCGAATCGGTGCCGCCGAAGGGCCAGCGCGTCACCTTGCGCAACAACGCCAACCTGTCGACGGGCGGTGCCGCCACCGACGTCACGGACGACGTGCATCCGGAAGTGGCGGCGCGCGCGATCGCGGCCGCGCACATGGTCGGCCTGGACATCTGCGGCGTCGACCTCGTGTGCGACAGCGTCCTGAAGCCGATCGAGGACCAGGGCGGCGGCATCGTCGAGGTGAACGCGGCGCCGGGCCTGCGCATGCACATCTCGCCGTCGTTCGGCAAGGGCCGCGCCGTCGGCGAAGCCATCATGGACACGCTGTACGCCCCGGGCGACGACGGCCGCATCCCGGTCGTCGCCGTGACGGGCACGAACGGCAAGACGACGACCGTGCGCCTGATCGCCCACCTGCTCGGCAGCTCGGGCCTGCGTACCGGCATGACGAACACGGACGGCGTGTATATTCAAGGCCGGCGCATCGACAGCGGCGACTGCAGCGGCCCGCGCAGCGCGCGCAACGTGCTGCTGCACCCGGACGTGGACGCCGCCGTGTTCGAGACGGCGCGCGGCGGCATCCTGCGCGAAGGCCTCGCCTACGACCGCTGCCAGGTCGGCGTCGTCACCAACATCGGCTCCGGCGACCACCTCGGCCTGAACTACATCACCACGCTGGAAGACCTGGCGGTACTGAAGCGCGTAATCGTCCAGAACGTGGCACCGAACGGCATGGCCGTGCTGAACGCGGCCGATCCGATCGTCGCCGCCATGGCCGAGAACACGAAGGGCGACATCACGTATTTCGCCGCGGACTCCTCGCTGCCCGTCATGCAGAAGCATCGCGCGCAGGGCCGCCGCATCGTCTATGTCGACAACGGCCACCTCGTCGCGGCGCAGGGCAAGCGCGCAGAGCGCGTGCCCCTGGCCGACGTCCCGATCACCCGCGGCGGCGTGATCGGCTTCCAGGTCGAAAACGTGATGGCAGCCGTCGCCGCGGCCTGGGCCGTGAACATTTCGTGGGACGCGATTCGCCTGGGCCTGAAGACCTTCGTGGGCGAAAGCGACAACGCCCCCGGCCGCTTCAATGTGTTCGACTACCGTGGCGCGACCGTGATCGCCGACTACGGCCACAATCCGGACGCGATCCAGGCGCTCGTCAACGCCGTCGAAGCGATGCCGGCCAAGCGCCGCTCGGTCGTGATCTCCGGCGCGGGCGACCGCCGCGACGAGGACATCCGCGACCAGACCCGCATCCTGGGCAAGGCGTTCGACGACGTGCTACTGTACGAAGACCAGTGCCAGCGCGGCCGTTCGGAAGGCGAAGTCGTCGCCCTGCTGCGCGAAGGCCTGGCCGGCGCGTCGCGCACGACGCACGTCGACGAGATCAAGGGCGAGTTCGTCGCCATCGACAAGGCGCTGGCGCGCCTGCAGCCGGGCGATTTGTCGCTGATCCTGATCGACCAGGTCGACGAGGCGCTGGCGCACATCGCCAGCCGGGTCAAGGAAGGCTGACGCACGTCGGCAGCGGTTGTTGGAACGGGCGCCGCATGCGGCGTTCGTGCCCCGGCCCGTTCTGCATGTCGTCGGTGTTATTCGATGCCGCTCAGAAACGCGCGCCGCGGATCGCCGACAATGTCCGGGGGCGCGCACGCTACGTTAACCAGCGAACGTGCTCGGGACGGCAACTGTCTTAACATGGAAAGGCCATTCGACGAGCGGTGCAACCATGACGAACGACCAGGACACGCGACACCAACCCACGCCGCCCTCGGGGGAGGCCTACCCTCCCCTGCCCGAGATGCCGTTCCGCCGGCTGCTGTACCGCTTCCTGTTCTTCGACTGGCTGTTCCACGACGTGAGCGCCGCGCGCGACCGCTTCGAGCGCCACGCCGCCCACCAGCACAACCGCCGCATGAGCCGCTACCTGCCCGTGTACCTGCGGCGCTGGTCGTTCCTGACCGTCTTCGACTTCGGGCTGGGCGTGCTGTTCGAAAAGGTGCTGCAGGCCGGGATCCTGTCGGCCTGGTTCTTCACGTGGTCATGCGTGACGTTCACGGGCATGGTCGTGATCACGGTGGCCTGGCTCCTCCTCAATCATGCGCGGCTATCGTGATAGAACATCAGCCGGGCTCGTATATGAGGCCATGCCTCATCGAGAAAGCGTTGCGCCGAATTTCTCGCAATCGCTGCCTGCTGCAATCGTGCTTCGATAGACTGCATATGGGCACTGGTCTTCTCGCACAGAGATCTGCTGATGAGATCCATGGCAAGTTCAAAATCTTCCATGTGCAGCGCTATATCTGACTTATTCAATTTATGTCCTGTCACATTCTTTTGGCAGCGTGTGGCTGCCCGGTGCTATTTCACGAGCCCGCGTTCGAGCCCATAACGCACGAGGTCCGCATCGCTATGGAAATTCAGCTTCCGCATCAGCCGCACCTTGTGGGTGCTGACGGTCTTGCTGCTGAGGCCAAGATCGAGCGCGATGCCATTGATGCTCTTCCCGCATGACAGCAGGCTGAGGATATGGAACTCCCGGGTGGACAGTCGTTCATGCGCCGGATCGGGATGTGCCGTCGCCGTATCGAACACCATCTGACCGATCAGCATCGGGTCGATGAACCGGCCACCCGAGGCCGTCTTGCGGATGGCCGCCATCAGCACTTCCGGTTCATTATCCTTGGTCAGGTATCCGGAAGCCCCCGCCTTGAACGCCGCGCGCGCCACGTGCAGGTCGTTCTGCATCGTGAGCACGAGGATGGGAAGTTGCGGATCGAGCATGCGCAAGCGCACGATCAGATCGATGCCGCTTGGCTCCGGCATATGCATGTCCAGCACGACCAGATCATACCGACTGCTGCGCACTGCGTCGAGCACCTGCTGGCCATTTTCCGCCTCCCCCACCACCAGAATGTCATCCACCGTCGCCAGCAACTGCTTCAATCCACCGATCACGAGCGCGTGATCGTCAGCGATCAATAACTTCATCCCCGGTCCATCCGCTTCCCGATCTTCAGGTTTTTCATTTTTTGTTTATCTCCTCTGCATTATTCCATGTCGCACTTCCTGGCCAGCAGCCTCGCTCGTGTCTCTCCAGGGCGGTTTCGAAATCGGCGATCGACATCGCCTTGCCATAAAAGTGGCCCTGCGCCGCATGGCAGCCATGCCGCCACAGATAATCCGCCTGAGCAAAGGTCTCGACACCTTCCGCCACCGATGCGAGTCCCAACGCCGCGGCGATCAGGAGCATGGCCTTGACCAGTTCACGCTTGTCGAGCTGCCCTTCGATCCCGTGGACGAAAGAGCGGTCGATCTTGAGATGGCTGACGGGGAAACGATGAAGGTAGTTCAACGATGAATAGCCCGTACCGAAATCGTCGACCGCGATGGCGACGCCCATGTCGTGAAACGCCGACAGTATCGCGACGGTTTCCTCGCAATCTTCCAGCAGCAGGTTTTCGGTGATTTCCAGTGTCAGCCATGCCGGTTCGCATCCGGTCTCCTTGAGGATGCGTGCGACCTCGCCGACGAGGTCGGTGCGTACGAACTGCCGGGGCGACAGGTTCACGGCGATCTTGAGCGGTTTCTTCCGCCCCTGGTTCCAGCGCACCACAGCCCGGCAAGCGGAAGACAGGACCCATTTGCCGATATCGAGAATCAATCCCGACGCCTCCGCAATGGCGACGAACCCGTCCGGCCCGACCACGCCGTGTCCGGGACGGTGCCAGCGCAACAACGCCTCGGCGCCGATCATGTCCCCGCTCTGCAAGTCGAGCAGGGGCTGGTAATACAACTCCAGTTCGTCATGCTTCAATGCCTTGTGCAATGCCATTTCCGTGTCCATGCGTTCGAGCGCGCGCGTGGTGAATTCGCGCGCATAAAACTGGAAATTGTTGCGTCCCATTTTTTTGGCGTGGTACATGGCGGAATCGGCGAACTTGAACAGCGCATCCATCTCGACGCCATCGCCGGGATACAGGGCGACGCCGATGCTTGCGGTGATAAACAGCTCGCGTCCACCGACAAAGAATGGACAGGCCAGGTATCGGAGGATCTTGTCTGCCACCATGGCCACGTCGTCCGCCTTGCGCACGTCCGGCAGCAGCACCGCGAATTCATCGCCGCCCAGGCGGGCGACGGTGTCGTGGTTGCGCACGCAGTCGTGCAGGCGCTTCGACACTTCGGACAGCAGATGGTCGCCCAGCTTGTGCCCCAGGCTGTCGTTGACGTTTTTAAAGTGATCCAGGTCCAGCATCATCACGGCGAACTGATGGCCATGGTATTGGGCATCGGCGATCGCCTGGGACATCCGGTCGCACAGCAACAGGCGGTTGGGCAGCCCGGTCAGCCGGTCGTGGAAGGCCTGATGATGCGCCTCCTTGCGGTACCGGTCGACTTCGGTGACGTCGTGCCCGACGGCCAGCACCTGCGTCACCCGGCCCGATCCATCGAATTGCGGACTCATCCGAACCTGATGGCAGATGTCGGCACCGTCCACCTGCCAGCGGATCTTGACGTCGCGCGCTTCGCCGCGCGCGAGCACGTCGCGCAGGACTTGCATGAGCAGCGAGGCCCCCGTCCCTCCCGGAAATTCGGCCGGCGTTTTCCCCAGGATCCGTCCCGGATCGCCGCCCAGCGCCGTCATCGATTTCGCGTTGACGAAAATGCGCCGGCACTCCATGTCGTAGCGGACGATGTGGTCCGACGCGTGCTCGATGAGGTCGTGCAATTCGGCGGTTCGCCGCAGCAATTCGCGTTCCAGCTTCCTTTGTTGCGTAAGATCGCGACCGAACACCATCAAGCCGGTCAGGGTGCCGTCATCGGCAGCCTCGGGAACGACACGCATCTGCACATCGAGCTGTCCCTCGGTGCCCCCGCCACTGATGGTGAAGCCGAATTCAACGGATTCGCCGCTGGCGGCCGCCCGTTCGAGTGCGCCCTGGTAGTGCAGGCTCGCGAGATGCCCCGGCAGGACCTCGTCGACCCGCCCGCCCGTCGCGCCTTGCGTGCAACCCATGAGCCGTCGCCATGCCGGATTGCAATAGACGATCCGGCCCGTCATATCGTGCCGGGCGACCGCTTCCGAAGAGTGCTCGACGAGGGCGCGCATGCCGGCGGAACCATGCCTCACGTCGTCCAGACGTGGTTCCATGCCGCGACCCCCTTGTCGGTCCAGCGTTGCCTCGTGACGCGTCGTGTCCTTCATTTGCCCAAGCCATGATTAATCACCGATGTGTATCATGCTGTTTGCGACGGCCGGTTACTATCAGGCAATCTTGATTCTGGGGTCAGGACGAGGTAAAAGTTTCGTAGGAATTTCCCTACGTATAGTCGGAATCAGTATGGGACCGCGCGTGGGCTTTGTCCGGAGCATTTGCCGAGCGGCACCCGCACCACGACGGTCGTCCCCTTGCCCGGTGCGCTGTCGATCTCGATGTCGCCGCCGACCATCCAAACCCGTTCCCGCATGCCGAGCAGGCCCAGCGAGGTCTTGCGAATCCGTGCGGGATTGAAGCCCACGCCGTCATCCTGCACCGCCACCAGGCAAACTTCTCCCGTGCTGTCCAGGGTCACCGTCACCCGGCTGGCGCCGGCGTGGCGCGCCACATTGGTCAGCGATTCCTGCACGATACGGAAGACCGTCGTCTCGCTGTCTTCGTCGAGAACGATGGTGTCGTCCTCGACGAGCAGCGTGGCAGCGATGCCGGCATGGGCGGCAAAATCGTCGACCAGCCATTCGAGGGCCGGCTGGATACCCATGTCGAGCGCAACGGGCCGCAACGACGCGGCCACGTTG